>DATDPY010000108.1:0-2095 GCA_035292565.1 Cyclobacteriaceae bacterium
AACCTTCGAACCCGGGCATTCTGTCGATATGCTTTTTGACAGGTATTTTCTGCGGATCATTCCTGATTTCGATATTGACCGATTTTGAGTCCTTGTCCTGGATTAGGTTATTAGAGGTAACCAGGTCCTGGTTATTCAAAGGCCAGGGCACATCGAATTCTGTATAGGAATACCAATGATGATCATCCCGGATATCGAAATTGTAAAATTCTTCTGCCCTGTTGATCCATTCTTCTGCATATTTGTCATCCTTCACTACCGCAACCACTGCTGATATTGAAGACTGAACAATCATTTCGACACGCAACTGCCTCGTTTTTATTCCTTCTTCGTTTTTCTTCCACCTGACGTAAACCCGTACCCCATCGTCATCCTTCTCCAGCCGCCAGTCATCATGCACCTCGAGGCTGTCACCATCCTGTGCATGAACGACCGTGGATAAAGCTGTCAGCACAATCACAAGAATTTTCCTGAACATAAGTTTCATTCGGATTTTTGGTCCCGTTGGAATTGCATGAAGACTTGAATCGAAGGCAAATATACGCAATTGGAAATAATATACCGGTCTCTATGATTTCAATCATATGTAACATGCTTAGTAGATTCTATTTTTATGGAGATTTTAAGAAAAATGTTTCATGCATATTGAGGAACTGGATATACGATCACTTTCTCCGTTTGACCAGAAAAAAACAATCATCGAAAACCTGGATCAGATGAAGCAGGATCAGCACCTGATGATCATTTTCAATTATAACCCTGCTGCCTTCCTGAACATGCTTGAAAAGGAAAGAAAGGGACTTTACTCTGCAGTTCAGATCATTGATGGCCCGCCGGTCTGGCATTTGGAATTCACGGCACACTCGCCAGATCTAAGCATAAGTGAACTGATCGGGTTAAACCCTTCTTCCATCGAAATATTTGAACAGTATGGGATTCCGTATTTCCAAAAGGGCGACAGGAAAATAAGCGATTTCCTAAGGAACCGGCATATTTCGCTGAGGGATTTTATCAAGGAAGCCCTGGCTCACAAAAATCATTTCTTCAATTTGACAAAGCCCTGGGATTGGGATACTGAATTCCTTATCTCTTTTATCCGGGAAAATCATCATAAAAACCTACTTGATAAAATTTCAAACCTGAATGAAAGAATCGTTTCCCTGGAACAAATTCATGGAGCTGCCTACCCCATGCTTAAAGTCCTGAAGGAAGAGTTCAGGGATTTCATGTTTTTGCAGAAAGACCATCTTGCAGAAGAAGAACAATACCTTTTTCCCCTGATCTTATCCGCCGTCAACAAAAATAAAACACCGGATAAAAACGATTCGGAAAAGATTATGGAGGCGATAAACTGGATGGCCGAGGACCACCAGGCAATTGCCGGGAATTTGCATTCCATCCAGAAGATTACCAACCATTTTGTTTCGCCGGATGATTCCATAATCGAATTGACCTGGCTTTTCGGGGACCTCAGGGCATTTGAAAACGATTACCATTATCACATGCTGCTTGAGAATTTTTACCTCCCGGGAAAATTGAGAGGTCTGAATAGCGCTTGATTTTTTTTGTTCTGTGTCCGTATTTCCGTTAAATTGGTATCTGTCAGTATGATAAGTTAACGGGAATGATCATTCCACAGGACGTATTGAAATCAAATAATGCATTATTCAATGCCTATTCGAAGAATGATTATATCTTTTATGAAGACGACCCTCCCCAGTTCTACTACCAGGTAATTTCCGGATCTGTCAAAATGTGTAGCTTCAGCACTGACGGGCAGGAATTCATCCAGGGAATTTTCAAAGCCGGTCAGAGTTTTGGTGAACCGGCCATTTTCGGCAATTTCCCGTTCCCAAGCAATGCCATTGCCCTGGAAGACAGCGAAGTTGCGAAACTCCAGGCAGCCGTATTTTTTGATATCCTGAAAATAGACTTCGGGTTAATGAAGAAATTTACCTACCTGTTGGCTGAAAGGCTCCGGTATAAGAGCATGCTATTAAAGGAGATTTCTTCCTATAATCCCGAGCATATTATCATGACCATGCTCAATTATATCCGGAAAAACCACAAACCCGAACCCGGAAACGATTTCATT
>DATDPY010000109.1:0-7164 GCA_035292565.1 Cyclobacteriaceae bacterium
GGCGCTGTTATTGATATTCGTAAGCCAGCCCCGGATATTATACCGGTAATCGACGGATTGCAAAAATTTCCCTGAATCAAGCTCGTGGATATTTTTTTCTATAAGCATTCCGAGCTCATTATATTCATTCCCGGCCATGAAAACTCCGCCCGTTGTACTAATCCTGACATCGTATGCCGTAGCACCTTCGTTTAGGAGGTAAATCTTGACAAAAAGCTCCGGCGAACCCGGATTTTCACTTTGCATGATGTACCGATTATTTATACTGAATAATATCTTATTATTTATTCGCTCAATCCTGAATTTATCGCCCACTTTAAATGGAATAACCGAATCTGAAAGTAACCCGGATTCCGATATCCGGGCATTCCCGTTATCGAGAATAAAAGCATAATTGATCGTGTTGGCCGACAGGCTGATAATATTATCGGTCAATCCGATAACACGGGTATTGGTGGTTTGGTCTGCGGTGAATTCGATCCACCCATCTGAATTTGCACCTATTTTTTTCTCCGATATTGCCCCGGAAATGCTTGAACCTTTTCCCGATTTCCTGGTTATCAGGTTCCCCTCGACCTGAATGTTTTTGCTCTGTTCCCAGGTCACGGATGTGGCAATTCCATGCATAATGGATGTTAACCTATCCATGTGGTCATAGTCAAGAATTTTTGAAATTGTATTCACGGGATTTACAGACCTTGGATTTATATGCGTGGTCCGGGTTTCAAGAACCCTGCCTGTCAATTTTTCAATCATGCTGGATTCTCTGTCGAAGCCTCCTTCATTATTTGTCGAAATCGTCTGGATAATACGGTACCTGTCATCATAATAAATAACAGATTTTAAATATTTTTCAGTTCCAGGGATTATAATCATGGTACCGGTGATCATGTCCGTTACATTTTCATTGCGAATTTCATTTTTTAATTCCGGGATGAACCTGAACGTCTCCTCATCGGCATGCGGAAAACTGTAATCGTCATAAAAAGTCACTGTCAATACATCAAGCCCTGCGAGAGGCGGATAGCTAAAATTCAGCGTATAGCCGTAAATACTCTCATTATTTCTTTCTTCAGACCTTCCATAATCACCTTCGTTTAGTTGGATTGCTAATTCCGCCGCTGTTGCAACACTATTAAGGATGCCAGTGATAATAGGTCGGTTTAACTGGTCGTACTTGGTATAGGACCATTCATTCCTTTTAGACTGGTTGCCATCCTGAGTGAACACGATCCTGTCCCACCTGTCATAAACCATTCGTATCCAGCCTGAACCCGGAATTTTTTTTGCGATCATCCTGTTGCGTTCATCATACTTGTACTCAAATACCATATTATTTATCAGCGTATTATTTCCGGGATCACCCGAGATCATGATGAACCCTGACCCGGATTCCTTTACTTGTCTGATAACTTCAGGTTGAACGGCGAATAAAAGGTTTCCGGAGTTATCGTATATATAATAGATCTCAGCCCATTCCTGGCCGTCCGGGTCCGCCTGTGTTCTTTTCAGGATCAGCCTTTGTTGTTTATTCATGAATTCTATTGTTCTGTATCCATTTTCGTCTGTCGTTATGTTCTTAAGCAAGCTCCCTTCCGTATAAAACCCTTCATGGATCAGACGCCCCTGTGCCGGAACCCACCGGATTACCTGATCGTCGTTACTGTTCACCTGCCATGAGAATCGTTCCGTTTTGGCATTGGCTGAACCAATCGCAAAAACCCATGGTTCTCCCGGATGCCCAATTTCAAGTTTACGACGTAAAGGTGAGGTTTCAGATAATGTAAGTGTAAAAGGGAAGTCGTTTCGGGGAATTTTATCCGACGAATGATAAAATCTTATCATTTCCTTGACCGGGGAGGCTTTCAGATCGCCATCGGAAGTTCCACATACAAAGGGCAATGTACGGATTACTTCATTTGAAATGGCATCATATTTTATCATCTCGACGATATCCATTCGGAGCGGACTTGCCTGTCGGGATACTTTTTGAATGGTTCTCCCCAACCCATCGGTATATTCGGTAATCATATTTATTTCATAAGGATTATCGGGATCGGGGCTGGTACTTTCTTTTTTGAAGTTAAGTGCCTTCGTATAATTTAATATTTCCGGTACGAGAGGCTGTTGGTATTCTTCCAGCAGTATGTCCGGTACAATTACGCTCACGGCCGGCCCCCAACAACCATTTTTATCCAGGGACCTGACAAAATAGGCTTCCCCGGGATTTGCCGGACTAACTTCATCCTGAACCAGTCCATGAGTTCCTTCAGGCCCCGTTACCCAATAGAAATTGAAATCCGGTGTTGGGTCATTATTCAGGTGCAGGATGTAATCGTTTCCCGGTTTGGTAAGAAAGGGAATGGAAGGAAGTACCTCATTGGGCGGATATATCCGGATGTTTAGGGTTAACTCAGACCTGCACCCTTTTTCATTGAATGAAGCGACGCTAAATGCAGTATTGCCCTGCAATTCCGGAGAATTATATTTGCTTCCATAATGCAGGACTTGTTTATGTTCAGCGCTATACCAGATATAGGTTATTGCACCGGGAGCCTCTGCATTAAGCGATACGGATGATCCCTGACATAATTCAGTTGATCCGGTTACCTGCAAGACCGGGCTTTTCACTACGGAAATTTCCTGAATCACGGGTTCACTCCAGCAATAACCATCGAAAGCCATAAGAATGACATTCCCGTTATCGGTGAGCATGAATTCCGGATTGTTATTCACGAATTCCGGATTCTGCGGGTCTGTCTGCCAGTACCATGATGCATTTCCGGGCTCGGACTTAATGACGATGGTTGTATCACACGAATGCTTAACTCCGGAGATCACTGGAGGGGAGATGGAGTGAAGGTCGATGATGATCTGGTCGGTTACCGGAATTCCACCGGGGATACAACCGTCATCATAAACAGCATTGACTATTATGTTGTTCACACCGGGAAATAAATCATCGCCGGTCAGTAGAATTGAATAGTCCGGTTCCTGTTCTATTTCCCTGCCATCCTGCCCGTACCACGTATAGTCCGAAACCTGCGGTATTTCCAATGCCTCGATTCGCAATTTATCATTCCTGCATATGTGAATATTATCTTTCGGGGTTATTTCGTCATTAAATATGAATAAAAGGTTTCCCGGCGGCGGTGGCGGAAAATCTTTAATGTAATTCACCTCCCTTTTCGCGCTTTCACATCCGTATGTCCCATCGACCAATTTAGCTGCTACCTTAAAAATTCTTGAAGACTCCGGAAACGGGTCCGGATAGAACGAGGAGGAATAAACGTTGGTTGATATATTTGAAGCGGTTCTTTCCGTCACGATCTGGTCCATGGAATTATACAATATATGGTTTATCATTCGCCCGGCCTCAAAATTTGTTGTAGCAATTATGGGCGTGATCTGGTCGGGACAGTTTTGATATGTGTCGGTTGCATAAGGGGGATCCGGCACAGGCATGACTTTGAAAGGTGTTGTTTTGGATTGAATGGTTTTTGAAAATAAACAACCATAAAATTTTGCCGTTACCCGGCTAAAGACTTCATAGCTACCAACATTTAACAATGAACTGTAATCCATAGCCGACGATGCCCATGTATTATTAATATACCAGTTATATATAGCGTTTGTCGGCCCGGCTGGAATGGTCTGGCATTTCAGGCTGATAGATTCATTTTTACAATATTTTCCGGAAGGGTTCATTCCTGAGATGACCAATTCGGGAACGGTAATGTTGACAATAAAATAATCCGTTATGCCATATACAGCGCCGCATTCGTCCGTATAATTTGAAGTGACCTTAATAGAATTTTTCCCGGGATTAAGGAGGTCGGTTTTAATAACAGCCCGGTAATCCGTGTCAAATACAGAACCGGCAGGGTAATACCATTTGAAATCTTTCAAGTTGGTTCCTGAAACCATGACATCAATAAATTCACCATTGCAAGCATTAACAGAATGTGTCGCGGAATTTACCGAAAACACGAAAAAATTTAAAGATGACGGTGGTGGCCCGGGAAAACTTTTTGTATAAGTAACTGAAGTTTTACCGCTTTCACAGGCAAACGAGCCATCAATTACCTTTGCGGAAACTTTAAATGTCCTGGAACTTTCAGGAAAGGCATCCGGATAATATGTTGAAAAATATACCGTGCTTGTGGGGTTCGAGGTTTCCTTTTCAGTTATGAATAAATCAGTTGAATTATACCAGGCATGTTTTACGACATATCCGGCATTCAGAGAGGATGAAACGGTAAAAGACACCGGCTGTCCTGGGCATTCCTGAGTAACATTGCCGGCAGTGGGTAAACCGGGTCTTGTTAAGACTTTAAATGATAATTTATTTGAGGATAGGTTTTTCGGAAACAGGCAACCGGTGAAATCAGCTTTTAGAACACATTGTATGGAATAATTTCCCGGATTAAGCACGGACTCAAATGAGGCTGAAATTCCTATCGGTTCACTATTCAATATCCATGAATACGAGGTGTTTTGTGGATTCAACGGGTAAGCAGCGCTGCCGATTTTTACGGTTTCATTATTACAATATTTCGCATCAGCATCGGGGTTAATGATTGTCAGGCTGGGGGAGGTGAAATAAACAGTAAAATAATCGGTAATCGTTGTTGAAGCTCCGCATTCATTTTTAAATGTGCCGGTTACTTTAATTGAATTCGCACCGGGAGACATTTTGGCCGCGCTGATGATTGCCCTGTTATCATTGTCGAAATTGAGATTATCGGGATAGTACCATTTAAATCCCGATACCATGTTGGCTGAAACAGTCACATCAATATTTTCTCCGGTGCAGGATTTAATCGACTTGCCCGGTGAGTTGATCGTATTGATAAAGAAATTAAAACCTGAAGGAGGAGGAGTCGGGTTTTGATAAGTCACATTGATTCTTGTCTTTTTACTGACGCAACCGTTAACCTTTGCCGATAAATCATAAACGGCGAATGTTGATGGCTTGTTCGATGATTCATAAATATCATTCCCGTAATCCACGAACGTCGAAAGGATTTCTGTGAAGGGGACGAGCTGATCTGCAGCATACCAGTTATGATATACGGTTCCTCCGGGGTCAGCCTGGGAGTGTACCAATACCTCGGGAATGGTCCCGCAATAACCCGTGAGATTGCTGGCCGTTGGTTGATTCGCCCTGATTACGTTTACTGTTGCATATGCATAAACCGGAGAAACACAATTGCTCCCGATCTTTACCCTGTAATTTTTTGTCTCGTCATCGATATATTGGGAAGGCAGAGAGCTGCTGTAAACCGATATAAAGGCGGCGCTGCTCCAGGTTTGCTCCGGAAGTTTTTTCTCCCAACCCAGGATTTCTCCCCGGAAATTTGATACAGCCAGGCCCCCCGTCTCCCCGGAACATCGTT
This sequence comes from Cyclobacteriaceae bacterium, assembly GCA_035292565.1. Lineage (GTDB taxonomy): Bacteria > Bacteroidota > Bacteroidia > Cytophagales > Cyclobacteriaceae > DATDPY01. The sequence goes on from DATDPY010000109.1 coordinate 5,400, forward strand.
GAAGATCTCCGCTGATGATTCCTGCAATCGGGCTTGATTCTCCGATCTTATATACACCGTATATATAATTTTCTTTGAAATCGCAGGCCCCGCTTGTATAGACTCCCCGATAATAACAACCTATGGTCTTATCACCGCCGGCTGTAAAGTACCCTTTTATCCAGTTGCCACCGGAAGAGTGAAAAACAAAATTCTGGCCGGGTATATTCCACTGTACGTAAACACTTGGGCATACGCCATTGGCCCTGAAGGTGATCATATTAATGCTCCCGCTGCAAGGACTAGCTGCCTCCATCGAAACGGAAGCAGGGATCAGGCTTTGTCCGAAAGCATTAAATCCCTTGATAACTACTAAAAGTGAGCATAACACGCTTACCGGAATTGAGAAATAGCTGGTTGTCATGGTACTGGAATTTATTTGTTTATTTTTTTATCGTCATGGTTTGATAGCCGTATTCATATTCATTTACCTTGTTCCCTTCAAAATCATTCACTGTTTTCAATCTCTGCAGGTCATCATATTGATAATAGGTTTTTTTTCCGTTCGGATCGGTGATGGATGTGATACCGACAGATTCTTCATAGGTATAGATATTCATCCGTGCCGCCGGTAATTCTTTCCTGATCAGTAGCAAATTGTCAAGGATCATCAACTCATCGGTCATATTTGAAAGCTCGAGAAGATTAACCCCGCATTTTACAGCTGCGCCGGAAACTTCCGAGAACGATGCATTTTCAATAATCGCCACGGGTAAAGCCTGGTGATAGCTCCAGAGCACTGATGTGACAATTTCCTCCGATTCATTTCTGCCGTATTTTATGTATTCAATGAAATTTGATTTAGCATCATGTTTGGTGAACCTGACTTTCGTTTCCGGAGGCTGTCCGTTATTCGCCGCCGCCACCTGGGTCAGGATGATCCGTGAAGTTGATGTATCGTATTGGAAGTGATTGATTTTTTCAAGGACTATCTCCGTTGCCTGCCCTTTGGTAATCGTGGTCAGCTCCCTGATGGGATAGCTGTGCAGATGCTTGTAATCCGGATCTCTTTCATTCCACATTTCACCCGGCGCTAATTGGGTCGCATCGAGAGGGTAAAAGGTATGATGACTGACCCTTTCGCCTTCGCTGTTGATCATATCAGCGCCGATTACCAGTTTGTGATCGGGATTATACCTATAGGAATATTGAAGCGACAAATATCTCCGGTTGGAAGTATCCGCCAGGTCATAGGTCCTTTCCTCGGACCTGGTTTTAAACCACCACCTGGACTGCAGTATGTAATTTTTGAATACATATTGATAATTTCCGGTTAAAAACATCTCCAGACTTCCGCAGGAATATGCCAGGATGTCGCAACCTCTGACCATCGAAATATATTCTGAGTTGTATTCATTCAGGGTCTCGGCCACCTTGAAATGATTGTTGTTCCGGTCGACACGCCGAAGCAGGAGGCCATTTCCGGCTGCGTTGGAGGTGGTTGGTGAATTTGGGAAAAAAGGCTCCGGTTCAGTATCCGGAAGGTTCGTGTAGTAATATTCGGTATAACCGCTTGAACCAAGCCGGCCGGTTTTTTCGACCACCTTGTCATACCCCACCGGCGACGACTGGGCTGAGCTGCCCAGAGGAACATTCGAATAGGAAAATGATTTCAGCTTGATCAATGCAATATGCGATCCATCGAGCTCGTTCGTGATATAAAATTCTCCGTAAGCATATTTCGGAAATGACATAAGTTTTCCCGACGATCGTAAGACACCCAGGG
>DATDPY010000110.1:0-5008 GCA_035292565.1 Cyclobacteriaceae bacterium
GGCCGCTCTTGAAGGAGAACAAACCGGCGCCGCAGCATAGGCAGATGTAAAACGCATTCCGCGGATCGCAAGAGAGTCTATATTAGGCGTTCGATTATATGGATTCCCGTAGCAACCCAGGTCCATGTATCCAAGGTCATCGGCAAGAATAAAAACAATATTCGGCCTGGCTGCCCCTCCGGGCGATCCAGGCTGCCCGGATAAAATGCCCGGCAAGATCAATAAAATTACCACTATTGAATGTACGCGGAGAAAGATCCGGAGCATTTCTTTCAGGCGACAGCGGCAGGTGCAAATCCCGCATTTCATTTCTTAATTATTTTTCTGGTACTGTTAAATTAATCAAGCAGGGCGACAATCTAAATCGCTGATGATGTATTTATTCAAGCCATAAAAAAAACAGGAGTTTGTTGCTCCTGTTTTCTTAAGCATTATTGATTCGTTCTCTTACTGAGGTTGTAGTATTCCCCCGATAACATGAATTACACCATTGGTCGCCTTGAGGTCGTTTACAACTACAGGGACGGTAGTATCCGTATTATCCGTAAACGAAAATTCTGTCTGGCTCAGGTTAGCTTGCACGGTTAGTCCCGTAGCCTGTGTATCATAATCCGCTCCATCCGTAAAATCAGAAGAAAAATAATATCCACCGATAATATGGTAAGCCAGCAGTCCCTGAAGATCCTGCGCGGGGATCTGGTTCAGAGATTGAAGCGACATGGCAGCCAGCAAACCGACAAAGGCCTCATTTGGCGGAGCAAGAAGCGTAAATGAAGCCTGGCTGCTGCCCAGGCCCGGGGCGAGACCGGAAAGCTCGAGGGCGACGGCAAGTGAATCAAATCCCTGGAATTCCACGACCTGCACAATATTCCCTCCCAACAGAAGTCCGGGTACCAGGAAACCAGCCAATACGTGGACTGTACCATTGGCAGCCGAAACTGCATCGGGAACAACGATCGGGTATCCATTCACATAATCACCTGGGACGGTATTGGTGATATATAATTTCTCGGTCATCAGGGATGTATAGGTCCTTGCGGTAAGATTAGCTGAAGTTACCGTTCCCGGTATGATATGATACAGAATAATATACCTCCACGTCTGGGCGGTATAGTCTGAAACGCTGATCTCGCCTATTTCGAATACATCATTGGGGGGGGCGAAAATGGTTATATCAGCTGTGGTGCTTTTCAGGATATTGAGGAGAGATTCCTGCCCGGTGGGCACATCCGTATCCGCTTTCTGAACTGCTTCGGCCAGGGTAGAGAAATTGGCTCCGAGCATGATCGTGCCGGCAACGGTGCCAAGCAGCGGGGTCAGTGTTGCACCTACGGTGGGCGGGATCAGAACTGATTTTGTAGTGTGCATGATTCCGTTCGTGGCTTTAATATCCGCCTGATCAATCTCGATTTTGGGATTTGTTGCTCCGGTTTTCAGAGTACCATCGTCATTGACGATTATATCTTCCGTTTCCAGGGTTGTAATATTCACGCCTGATGTCAGGTCGCCTTTTCCGAACCTCTGATCGGCAATATGGTAAAGGAGCACATTCTTGATAAGGTCGGGATTGATGAGCGAAATATCGGGAGGAAATCCCGGCGTTGCCATCAGGTTGATAAAAGCATCATTATTCGGGGCGAACAGTGTTTTTGTTCCGGCTCCTTCGAGGGTAGTAATGAGGTCGGCATAAATCGACAGGTATTTCTCCAGCGAATCCAATCCTTCTGTCTTCTGAACCAGCTGCCAGATATTATCTGTTGGAGCAGGTTCTTCATCCTTATTACAACCTGTCAGAAATAACAGGCACCCTGTCATAAACATCATCACCGGCATTATCAGAAACCGGTTGATTCTTTTCCTGAGTTTTTGATTCATATATAAATTGGTTTAAAATGAGCCAGATTTAGCTGTCCTGATTTCCTTTCATTTCAACGGGTTTTGCGGGAAATCGTATCGATACATTTTTGCAATATATAAAAAAACAATAAAAAAATATGCGCGCATCTCTGCAAGAAATAAAAATAATTTGCAGATTTTTCATTTTGGTATAAGGTTTGTATTGCAACTGAAGCATAATAATTGTAAATAACGCAAAAAATTAATCTGTTTTGCTTTTTTTTAATAACCCGGAACCAAAATGATTAGAAATGCTTACCTCTTAATTCTGGCCTTTGCATTATTTCTGTCAGGATGCACTTCAGGGAAGAAAGCATTTGAAAAAGGCAATTATTATCAGTCGGCAATACAGGCAATCGAACGATTACGAAGGAATCCTGATCATAAAAAGTCAAAGTCGGTATTAAGCAAATCCTACCCGCTGGCACTTCAGTATTATACGGAACAGATCAGCAATCTCCGGAACTCAAATGCTCCGTTCAGGAATGGGGAAATCGTTGATAACTACCAGGTACTGAACCGGTTGTACGAGGAGATCAGACGAAGTCCGGGAGCCATGAAAGTTATTCCCCAACCCCGGAATTATTACAACGAAGTGCAGACCTATTCAAAACTGGCTGCTGAAGAGAGATACCAATCGGGCCTCCGGGGATTGAAATCCGGAATCCGGGAAGAGGCGAAAGCGGCCTATTTCGATTTCCTCAAGGCCAATGAATATTCGCCAAATTACAAGGATGTGCGGAACATGATCGAAAAAGCCCATGAGATGGCTACGTTGATGGTGCTGGTTGATCAGATCCCGGTTCCAACCGTCCAGTTCAGGATCAGTGTTGATTTTTTCCAGGATAAAGTGGAAGAATACTTATCCAACTACCGGGCCAACGAATTTATCCGGTTCTTCCCTGCCTCCGATAAAAATGAGATCAAGCCTGACCAGATCATGGTAATCAGTTTCGAAGGATTCTCCGTAGGGAATACGAATAATTTTCAGAATACAAGGGAATTAAAAAGAGACAGTGTGGTGGTAGGCAAGGTCAGGATGAATGATGGCACCGACAGGAATGTGCTCGGAACAGTGAAAGCCGACTATACGGAATATGGGCGTGAGGTTATCTCGGAAGGGCTGGTAAGCATGCGAGTTTTAAACTCCGCCAATAACCAGGTCCTTCTGCATGAAAAATTTCCGGGAAAATTCGTCTGGAGCAGCTATTGGGCTTCATTCAACGGGGACGAGCGTGCGCTATCCAGCGAACAGATCGCCCGCACCAAACTTCGCCCCTTCGATCCACCTCCTCCACAGGAACTTTTCGTTGAGTTTTGCAAGCCGATTTATGATCAACTTACTGACCGGGTGAGGGCGTTTTACAGGCAGTATTAGATTAATGCCGGATTTGGTCAGTAAATCAGCATTTCTGTAAATAAGTTTTCCAATTAATCAGTAACCAGTGAACCAGTAAACCAGTCAACCAGTTAACCAGTAACTAAATTAATATCTTCCTTAACTTCTGCTCCAGAGGAAATGCAATGAGGGCTGTAACCACATTGATCCCGAGGTCAATGATGGGCGTACTTTCGATCATGAGATATTCAGCAACCGTCGATTGGATCATGGCAATAATGATGATTAAGGTAAATATCCCAAGGCCATCCGCGATCCAGGGATAACGAATATTTATTCTTCTCAGGCGTTTTACCATAACCATCATGGCGCCTACCATCAGAATCTCCAGCGCATAAAACCAGGGCCTTTTCCAGTAAGGCGCCCGGACCCTGAATTCAATTTCCCGCGTTTCCTTGACTCTGTCGAACGTATCCCTGGCCCGCACCGTTAAGCTGTAAATGCCCGGGCTCAGGTAACTGAAGTTGACGGAATTCAACTGAGTCCAATCTGACCATACCTTCATCTCGTCTTTAAGTATGTACTGGTATTCGACATTCAGCAGCCCCAGGTAATCAGGCTCGGTGAATTTGAACGATAATGAATTATCCTCGTATGTGAGCACGATCCGGCTGTTCAGCGACACAACTCCATTATTGGTCGTAATCCTTTTCAGGATCAAATCATTTACCGGCTGAAAGGAATGGTCTTCAGCATGCGAATACAGGTATGTTTTGTTTTCCTGGGTGAGTATGGCAAAGACATCCTGTTCACTGTTAAAATCGATATACTTGATATCCGGAAACAGGCTCAGGTATTCGAATGCTTCAATTTTTCCATCCGGGTTAATCCTGTTCCATATTTTACCGTTAAATATCCAGGTCAGCCCGTCAGACGATTGCAGGCTTCTGACCGGCAAACCGAGGGCTTCCTTAAACGTCGGATCTTCCCTTACCGTATCTCCATCGAAATAATAATATCCCATGGAATAGATAAAATAAAATTTATCCTTGAGAGAGGCCATCAGCGGGATGTCCATCATCTGGTTTGGAATGGGAAATGACTGGCCGATAGTAAATTCTTCATCTGAAAGGGTGATTTTATAAAGCAGCCGGGGGCTTGCAAGCCATAGTCGGTGGTTATTGTCCATGCCTATGCTGCTGATGATCTCATTGAAAGATTGGTCATATAATTCTACCCAAACATCCCCGATCAACTTATATACCTTTACGCTGCGGTCATACCCGCTAATGATCAGCCGGTCATTGGCCACATCATTGTACAGGAAACGGACCGGTTCATTGATAACGATGGATGCCGAAGCATTATCAATCTCAAAGACCCCTGACGTAGATACCGCCAGCAGTTTATCGCGGTAAATGACCAGTTGTTTGCATTTTGCCTGGATTCCCTCAACCGGTTTATACAGATATTCGACAGATTGCAGGATCTTCCTTTCTTTTCGCACATATTCGTCGGTATGAGGGATCCTGGTGATTTTTTCGAATTCATTATCTCCTCCCCTGTCTTTCCGGGAAAACAATCTCTTGATCAAACCCGGTTTCGAAGTTGCATCGCTTTCTGCCTCGGCGACGGCCGTTACCTGTTCAGCAGCGGGTTCCGTTTGCTTTGCTTCAACTTTCTTTCTTGATTTGAAGATCCCTAAAAATCCTTTCCGGCCGGATCTCGGATTTTCAGCAGAAGCCTGGTTTTCCGGCTCAGCCCCTGCTGTCG
>DATDPY010000111.1:0-6280 GCA_035292565.1 Cyclobacteriaceae bacterium
AAGCTTACCGACGGATTGAATGCGTTAAAATGTCTTTGAAAAGTCTTATATGCCTTGATTGTTAAATATCCGAGTCTCCGTTTAGGAATTTCGGCAGCGATGAATTTATTAAAGCTCTCTCTCTGTTTTTTATGATAAAAATAATCTTTGACTTTCTCCATGGTAACCGGCCGGCGCTTCTCAAGCTGATCGATGACGTAACTATTCAGATCAGAGATATGATCGGAAAGGATCTTATTTAATTTGAAGGCATTGGGAAAGGTTTCCTGGATCCTGCTTTTTAATTTAGACCAGTGCCGCTCTTGTATCCTGGGAAAATCCTTAAGGGATAAATAATCTGTTCGGCGGTTTATCGATGCCCGGATAGTGATTGAATAAAACCCCTTTTTATTTCGCTGGTTATTGCGATTGAGGATTGACTTGAAATTGTAACCCACGATTTATAAATGATTCTATAAAACAAATATAATAATTCATGGATTATTAAAGTACATTAATTTTAGTTATCTATACTGTAAATCAATAAATTAGATATTGTTAATGTACTTTACGATACTTTAAAAATAGCCTCGCAAGGAATCGAACCTTGATCTAGAGTTTAGGAAACTCCCATTCTATCCATTGAACTACGAGGCCAAAATTCCTTTTTCTCCGGCAAATATATTAAAATAGGTTTGAATCTGGAGGCGATATCAATAAATCTCCTTTTTCAAATAATTAGGATAAATCAGGATATGCTTCTTCTTTACCTCATTATATAATATCGTCTTCAAAAGATCGATATTTTTTCTGCTCAAAGCTGAAATATATATCCCGTTCCCGGTATGCATGTTGTAGTACAGATCTTCCAGTTCTTCTTTTTTCAGCAGGGGATCCTCTTTCTGTTTTAGACTGATCATGGCGTCGGATTTATTGTATATTTCAATGATCTTTTTATCGGCGGCGCCCAGTTCCTTCAACGTCTCGTTGACAACCGCCATCTGCTCTTCATGCGTGGGATGGGATATGTCGATTACATGCAGCAAGATGTCCGACTCCCTTACCTCGTCGAGCGTTGATTTGAAGGATTCGATCAAATGATGAGGCAGCTTACGGATAAAGCCCACCGTGTCGGAGACAAGAAATGGAATATCCCGGATCATCGCCCGCCTTACCATGGAATCGACCGTTGCAAAAAGCTTGTTCTCCGTGTAGGCATTCGATTTCGACAACAGGTTCATCAACGTCGATTTCCCGGCATTCGTGTAGCCGACGAGGGCGACCCTGACAATGCTTTCCCGGGATTTTCTGCGGGTGATCGTCTGCTTCTCAATTTTATCGAGTTTCCTTTCCAGCACGGCGATCTGGTTCCGGATCGCCCGCCTGTCGGTCTCGATTTCTTTTTCACCTGCGCCGCCCCTCGTGCCCGTCCCGCCGCGCTGCCGCTCGAGGTGCGTCCACATTCTGGTCAGACGAGGAAGAAGGTACTGATACCTGGCAAGCTGCACCTGGGTCCTGGCCTGGGAAGTTTTGGCGCGTTTTAAAAATATGTCGAGGATCAGCAGGCTCCGGTCATATATCCTGCACTTCAGGGATTGCTCCAGGTTCCGGAGCTGCGACGGGGAAAGATCATCGTCGAAGATCACCACGTCGGTCTTTTGATTTTCAACAAATTCAGAGATGTCTTCAAGTTTCCCCTTCCCGATAAAAGTTCTGGGGTCTGGCTTCTCGAGCTTCTGAGTATACCTTTTGATGACATTGATATCGGCAGTTGATGCAAGCAGCGCCAGCTCATCGAGGTGGTCATTCACCTGGAAGTCCGTCTGCTGCCTTCCGGCAACGGCAACGATTACGGCTGTTTCTTGTATGGGATGTTCCATTCAGAGTCACGACAAAAAGAAAATTGCCGGGGAATATTTAGAGATGGAATACAAAATAATCGTATGATAGGGTATTATGTTTCAAATATAAGCCAAAAAAATTTTATTTCTCCGCGATCCCGCGAACGCGGGATCCTGCGGTCTCGGCGGTTAAAATTTTACGCAATTTAATAAATTCAATTATTTAATCTCCGGTTCAAAATTTTTGGTAATCTTTGATATCGGAATATTCCTTTCTTAATTAGCATTTCAAATTCATGGAAATAAGATCATTCGATATCGAAGGCGTATTTGAGATTATCCCGGATATCTACCGCGATGAGCGCGGATTTTTCTTTGAATCGTGGAACCGGGAAAAATTCCTTGAAAAAGATATTAACCTGAATTTTGTCCAGGACAACCAGTCGTTCTCCAGAAAAAACGTGCTGCGGGGCCTGCACTTTCAGTACCAGCCCTTCGACCAGGGTAAGCTGGTGAGGGTGATTTCCGGCAGGGCGCTTGATATCGCCGTCGACATACGGACAGGCTCGCCGACCCTTGGGAAATATATATCCTGCATCCTTGATTCGGAGACCAATAATATGCTTTATATGCCGGGAGGATTTGCACACGGTTTCCTGGCATTGACGGATGCCGTATTATTTTATAAATGTACAAGAACTTATAAAAAAAAATGGGAGGGAGGGATACTCTGGAATGACCCGGACCTCGCCATTGACTGGGGGATTAACAGCCCTGTCGTTTCGGACCGGGATAACCGCCTGCCATCGTTTAAAGAATACCTCAAAAACCTTTAAAACTAAGTAAAAAGGGATTTTTTTTATTCTAAAAGTTAAATCATATTTGTATGGGTCCTTTGGCCTGTTTCGCGGATGGGAATAAATTTCCACTTCGGCAAAATGATTGAGATTTATCAGGTTTCTAAGTGAACATCGCATGGAAGAGAAGTCCAATAGAGAAGTGGAGAGGAGACTGCTGGTCAGGGAATTTGAAATTCAGTTGAGAAATGATTCACTCGAGTATTTCCCGCTTGAATCCTTTGAACAAATCATCGACTATTACCTGGATCACAATAAGAATGAAAAAGCCCTCCGGGTCAATGATATCGCCCTCGAGCGGTACCCTTTCTCGGCAGAGCTGAAAATATCGAGGGCCCAGATCCTGTCGAACCTCGGAAAATATGCAAGGGCCATCAAGATCCTGGACGAAGCCTTGTCCATCCAGCCGAACGATGAGGAGATCTATTTATTGAAAGGGAATATATATTCCCTGATGGAAAATTACCCGGATGCCATAAAAGAATATGAAAATGCCCTTCCCTTCGCTTCTGCCCTCGATGAAGTTTATTATCATGTCGGAATGGCATACCAGTCGATGGGGAACCACCGCAAAGCCATCGAGAATTACAAAAATGCCCTGGAGGTAAATCTCAACAACGAAAACGTCCTGTATGAATTAGCCTACTGCCTTGATGTTACCGGCGAGCTAAGCGGGAGCATTGAATATTACAAGAAGTTCATCGATGAGGATCCATTCTCCCAGTATGCCTGGTATAACCTCGGTATCGTATACAATAAGCTTGAAATTTACGACGAGGCCATTAAGGCTTATGAATATGCCCTGGCAATCGATGATGAATTTGCTTCCGCTTGGTTTAACCTTGGGAATACCTGCATGAATACCAAAGACTTTTCCCGGGCCCTGGAAGCATATAATAAAACCCTGGAGCTGGAAGGACCTGACGCGGAAACCTATTGTTATATTGCCGGAGCATATGAACACCTGGAAAAATTCGACAAGGCAATAAGATTTTACCAGAAATCCATAAAGCTCGACAATCTTTACGATGAGGCCTGGTACGGGGCGGGTGTCTGCCTGAACCACCTCGACAAATGGTATGAGGCAATTCATTTCCTGAACAAGGCGCTGAAGCTGGACCCGGAAAATTCAGCATACTGGATTGCCGTGGCGGAGACCGAATACAAATTGGGCAATATCATTTCCAGCATCGACGCCTGGGAAGAAGCCTGCCTTCTTGACCCTGAAAGTAAAGAGATCTGGCTGAAATGGTCGCAGATATATTATGAGCAAGGTGATTTTGATCATGCCATCGACTTAATCCTTAAAGGCATTGAGGAAGTTCCGGAAGATTCGGAATTGTATTACAGGAGCACGGCTTATTTTATCGCGGCCGGCAGGTATAAGGAAGCATTCACTTACCTGGAAAATGCCCTCGTGCTGAATTTCGAAAACCACAAGGTCCTGCTTGAATTCTTCCCCAAATTGCAGACTCAAAAAGCGCTTTTTAAGATCATAGAACAATACAGAAAAGAAAATTTGCGATGAATTATTTTTTAAAGGATATTCCTGAACGTACAACAAAGCCGAGAGAAACCGGGTTTACCATGGCGATGGACAAGGGGATGAGCCTCCGGGAGTCGGAAGATTTTATCAGTAACTGTTCTGATTTTGTAGACATCGTAAAACTGGGATGGGGGACCTCATTCTGCACGCCGCACCTGAAGGAAAAAATCAGGACCTACAAGGAGGCAGGTATTCCCGTATATTTTGGCGGCACATTGTTCGAGGCTTTTATTATCAGGAACCAGTTTGAAGATTTCGTAAAGACCCTGGATAAATTCGGGCTTGAATATGCCGAAGTATCCGACGGATCGCTTGAAATGGACCACGATATTAAATGTGAATACATCAGGAAATTGTCGGCGGATCGGGTGGTGTTGTCGGAAGTCGGATCAAAAGATGCTGAAAAGATCATACCTCCCTATAAATGGATTGCACAGATGCAGGCCGAGTTGGATGCGGGTTCATGGAAGGTGATCGGAGAAGCCAGGGAAGCGGGCAATGTCGGGTTGTTCAGGGCGAGCGGTGAAGTGCGGTCCGGCCTGGTTGAGGAGATCCTGACCAAGATTCCCTATGAAAAAATTATCTGGGAAGCGCCGCAGAAAGCACAGCAGGTATGGTTTATCAAATTGCTCGGCGCAAATGTAAACCTGGGAAATATTGCTCCCCAGGAAATCATCCCCCTGGAAACCATAAGGCTGGGACTCCGGGGCGATACTTTCAGCCATTTTATCGGCTTGAAGGAACTGCCAAAGTAATGGCTGGATGAAAAGTCCTGTCCCTCCGTCCTGGGCGGCTTAAAATATCTCGAAGGCATGCAGAAAATATTCGGGCTTATCGGTTTTCCATTGAGCCATTCTTTCTCAAAGGATTATTTTACAAATAAATTCAGGGAAGAGGGGATTACGGGAGTGGTATATGAGAATTTTGAACTGCGGGATGTATCGGGTCTTAAAGAACTGCTGGCTGCCGAACCGGACATAGCAGGCCTGAACGTAACCATTCCTCATAAAGAATCCGTTTTGAAATACCTCAATGATATCGACGCTCAGGCAAAAAAAATTGGCGCAGTGAACGTGATCAGAAAACTGGAGAATGGACACCTTAAGGGGTATAATTCGGATTATTATGGTTTCAGGACCTCCCTGGAAACATGGCTGAGCACTTCGATGAAAAAAACAAAGGCCATAGTGTTGGGCACAGGAGGTGCATCAAGGGCTGTAAAGGCAGTTCTTGAAGACTGCGGAATGGAATACGTGATGGTCTCAAGATCGCCTGGAAAAAATGTGCTCGGCTATTATGACCTGAGAAAGGATGTTTCATGGATAAGGAAATATAACCTGATCATTAACACCACCCCGCTGGGCATGTATCCCAAAGTCAACGAAATGCCCAACCTTCCGTATGAGTTCCTGGATGAAAGCAATTACCTGTACGATCTGATCTACAATCCCGAAAAATCCATGTTTTTGCAGCAGGGAGAACAGAATGGCGCGGGTATAAAAAACGGGAGAGAAATGCTGGTGCTTCAGGCAGAACGTTCATGGCAAATCTGGAACAACCCGGAATAATATGAATTTCAAGTTGACCAGCGATTATGAGCCCACGGGCGACCAGCCGGATGCAATTCAGCAACTGGTAAACGGGATCAATTCCGGCGAACAATGCCAGACCTTGCTGGGAGTCACCGGATCTGGAAAGACCTTTACGATCGCCAATGTCATTGAAAAAGTAAACAAGCCCACGCTGATCCTGAGCCACAACAAAACCCTGGCCGCTCAGTTGTACGGAGAATTCAAACAGTTCTTCCCTGAAAACGCCGTGGAATATTTCATCTCATATTATGATTATTATCAACCGGAGGCCTATATGCCCTCATCGAATCTCTATATCGAAAAAGACCTTTCGATCAATGAGGAAATCGAGAAGCTTCGGTTAAGCGCAACTTCTTCCCTGCTTTCTGGTCGCCGGGATGTAATCGTCGTGGCTTCCGTATCCTGTATTTATGGAATTGGGAATCCGGATGAATTCGGAAAGAATGTGATCAGGATCTCAAGGGG
>DATDPY010000112.1:0-7755 GCA_035292565.1 Cyclobacteriaceae bacterium
CCGTTATCAATCCTTCATTATATCCTTGTCAGCTAATGGCTTCGGCCATGAAGCGAACGACCTACGGGAGATCTGCTTCATGGATAGGGTGCAAAAGTAGTGATTTGACGCCTTTTTAACAACTAACTTGCAATATATCAACGCAAGCTTTGCAGTGACTTCATATCTTCCCAGCTTGCCTGACGAAAATCAAAGGAGTAGTCGGTATTGCCGACAGGGATGATCAGGCGGGTGAATTTATTGCTGACAGATTCGAAATATATTACTCCGCGGACCGATTGCCCCGGAGCGAGTTTCCCGCTTCGAAGGATATCCTGCCCCAGATAATGAATATCAGCCCTCTTTTCCAGGCTTTCAGTCCTGTTCACGTACTGCATGGCGTCGGCTGCGGCCAGCCCTGCGCCCACAACCAGGTCTCGCCGGTACGAGGCCCGCGCCTTGCTGTGGCTCCACTCGCTGTGAATGTCTTTCGCGTCGTTTGCCGCGTCGTATATGACCAGGCCCATGCTCACAAGGCCAAGCAGCAGGTTGACTGTTCTCCTGGATTTCACTTCATTCCTCAGGTGATTGATCACCTCGCCTTCCGAAAGCGGAAAATGCCTGGCCAGCCCGCCTTCAAATTCCCTGACCCTGGCCATGTCCTCCCCGGTTGGAAAGGGAATATCGGTGGCGATGTAAAACATGGCACCGCAATCGAATTCAACGGCCTGTTCCGTATTGTTGATTATCTCAATATCGAAAATCATATGCCTTCCGTTTACGGAAAGGTTCTCCGCATACAGGACAATACCCCCCGATTCGATCCTCGACACCTTGGTTTTATCAACTTCCGGATCGAACCACTCGGGGACCAGGAAGGCGACGGGAGGAAACTGAAATAACAGGACTAAAAGCAGATGCATTTTTAGGATCAATAGGTTGTCAGGTATAGATAGTGCAAAATTCGTACCATGGTGACGGGAAAGGTTGGAAGTAGGAAGTAAGAGGTCGGAGGTCTGAGCATCCCGTTTAACGATAAGAATTCGTCTGCATCATCGATGATCGAACATCTGACTTCGGACTTCTGATCTCTGATATGCGATATGAGATATTTGATATTCGATATTCGATATTTGATATACCTTCTCCAAAAAGTTATTCGGCGTTCATAAATGGATACCGGAAATCCTTCGGCGGAACGAAATTCTCCTTAATGGTCCTCGGCGAAACCCAGCGCAGCAGATTGATCATCGCCCCGGCCTTGTCGTTGGTGCCTGAGGCCCTGGCCCCGCCGAAAGGCTGCTGCCCGACGACGGCGCCGGTGGGCTTGTCGTTGATATAAAAATTCCCCGCCGCGTTTTTCAGCTTCTTCTCCGCCAGCTCAATGGCATAACGGTCCTGAGCAAAAATGGAACCGGTAAGCGCATAGGGAGAAGTCTGGTCCGCCAGTTCGAGGACCTCTTCGAACAGTTCGGCCTGGTATACATATACCGTTACGACCGGCCCGAAGATCTCCTCGCACATGGTTACATACTGCGGATCGTGCGTGAGAAGTACGGTGGGCTCGATGAAGTATCCCTTCGACTTGTCGTGACCGCCGCCGGCGATGACTTCCACCATCTTGCTTTTCTTCGCATCTTCGATGTACTTCACGATCTTGTCGAAGGCTTTCTCATCGATCACGGCATTGAAAAAATTCGAGAAGTCTTCCGGACCGCCCATTTTGATATTCCCGGTATCGCTCACGATTCCGACGCGGACTTTTTCCCAGAGTGTGTCGGGAATATATGCGCGGGAAGCAGCAGAGCATTTTTGCCCCTGGTACTCAAAGGCGCCCCTTGTAATGGCTGTCACCAGGGCATCAGTATCCGCCGATTTGTGTGCGATAATAAAATCCTTCCCGCCTGTCTCGCCGACAATTCGCGGATAGGAGCGGTACTTCCCGATATTCTCCCCGATCTTTTTCCAGAATGACTGGAATACGGCCGTGCTCCCGGTAAAGTGCACTCCGCCGAAATCGGGGTGTTCCAGGACCATGTCGGAGGAATAATGTTTTGTATCAAAAACCATGTTGATCACCCCGCCGGGAACGCCTGCCTCGCGGAATATCTTCATGAGCACCCATGCTGAATAGATCTGCTTTGCCGAGGGTTTCCAGACAACCGTATTGCCCATGATGGCCGGGGCGGTGGGCAGGTTGCCGGCGATGGAAGTGAAATTGAAAGGCGTTACGGCAAAAATAAATCCCTCAAGCGGCCTCCACTCCAGCCGGTTCCAGGTGCCGGCAGGAGATACCGGCTGCTGCCGGTAAATTTCAGTCATATAATATGTATTGAACCTGAGGAAATCGGCCAGCTCGCAGGCGGCGTCGATCTCAGCCTGGTAGGCCGTTTTGGACTGCCCGAGCATGGTGGCCGCATTCAGCTCAGCCCGGAACGGGCCGGAAAGCAAGTCGGCGGCTTTCAGGAATATGGAAGCCCGGTGCTCCCAGGGCATTTCCTCCCACGATGCCTTGGCCCCCATGGCTGCATTTATGGCCCGGGTGATGTGTTCTTTTTCTGCGACATGATAATGCCCGAGAATTTTTTTCCTGGCATGCGGCATCGCAATCTCCGCTTTGTTGCCGGAACGGATCTCCTCACCGCCGATGTACATCGGAATTTCGATGACCTTCGAACTCAGCAAGCCGATCATTTCCTTTAGCTCAGTTCTTTCCGGGGAACCGGGAGCATAGGACTTTACCGGTTCATTGACAGGTTCAGGCACCTTGAAAAACCCTCTGGACATATTTATCGGTTTGAATTCTTTGTTCAGGTAAAAATAAAGATTAGAAATGAATTTATAAGATATCTTTCAATTCAGCCAGGCTGGTAATTTCATGGGTGACTTTTTCATCATGGCTGATCCGGTCGGGATTAAAGAATATGATGTCCATCTGATAGCTGACGGCCCCGCGAATATCTGTTTCAATGCTATCCCCTACCATGATGCAATCCCGGTTGCCCGTACCGATAATTTCCATGGCATAATCGAAAATTCCGCGATCTGGCTTTTTATGCCCCGCTGATTCCGAGGTGATAATATTTGTAAAGTATTTCTCTAGCCTGCTGTAGGTCAGTTTCAGGTGCTGGACATCCACGAATCCATTGGTTATAATGTGGAGCTGGTAACGCCCCTTCAGGTAATCGAGCACTTCAAAAGCATGAGGGATTACATGCTCCTTCGCCGGGCAGATGGACAGGTAATCCCTGCTCAGCGCGGCGGCCAGGTCATTGTCCTTTAATCCAAGCTCTGTCAGGACCAGCCTGAATCTTTCATCCCGAAGGTAATCCCTGTCGATCTTGTTCAGGTCGTAAAGGTTCCACAGACGCCGGTTCACTTCCCTGAATTTCCCGGTGAATTCGGGAATGGAAAAGATCCTCAGTTCCGAAATACGGTACTGTTCGTAAAGCTGCTGCAGGGTTTCGATTGAATTCCTTTCAAAATCCCACAGGGTGTGGTCGAGGTCAAAAAGTATATGCCTGTATTTCAGCAATTGGTTTTTAATTTAATGGCCGCGGGAATCATCATATCCATTTTTTCTGGTCCTTCTTATAGGCTGCCAGCTCGCGGTTCGAATAAAGCGCGTCAAAATTATCCAGGTCTTTTTGCAGGATATGGTCTTTGTTGAAATATTCCATGATCTGCCGGATGATCTCCCCCACCTCCTCCTTGATGGAATAGAATACCCATTGGTCGTCCTTTCTCGTATTGACAATGCCGCAATTCTTGAGATAGGTGAGGTGCCGCGATGTTTTTGCCTGGGTGAAATCCAGGATCTGTTCAAGGTCTGTAATGCTCAACTCGTTTTTCCGGAATAATAAATGCAGGATCCGGATCCTGGGCTCCTCGGCCAGTGCTTTGAAAACCTGGGCGCCAAAAGGCAGGGAAAAATTTTTCAGCCGCATCTTTTTTGATGATCCTTTAAACCAAATTAAACTATTTCCCGTGCAAAATGAAGCAGGCCGGCCGTATGTTGCCAATCAATGAATTATTGCGTAGAATTGTAAGGGTTAGCTCTAATTCAAAGGGTTTTGAAGCCGCGAAATTTTATAATCAAATCAGTATTGATTTTCCTGGTTATCGCTGCATGCACCCTGGAGCTGCGGGCTCAGGGCGGACAGCTCAGGATCATCCAGTTTTCCGGCATCGTGATACAACCCGACAGTTCAGGCGGCGTCATCGGCGCCCATGTGTATGTCCCCAAGGCGGGGCGCGGAACGACAACCAACCAGTATGGGTATTTCTCTTTGCCTGTACTTGCAAACGACAGTATCGTGATCAGCAGTGTCGGTTACCGGAAATACACATTTATTGTGCCGGGAAACCAGGGTGACCGGATCACGGCCATCATCAGTTTGCAGCAGGATACGACATATCTTCCCGAGATTGAAATATTTCCCTATCCCACCGAAGAACTGCTGAAAGAGGCCATCCTGGCCATGCATCTGCCCAACCAGGAAGATATGGACGCCATCAGCCAGAACCTGAATGAAAAACTCATGGCCGAAATGTTCCGGACCATGCCCATGGACGCCGGGATGAATTACCGGTATTACATGAACCAGCGGGTGCAGTATATCAACGACGGGTATGGGCCCAGATACAATCCCCTGTTGAATCCTTTTGCGTGGGCGGAGTTTTTTAAGTCGTTGAAACGGGGAGATTTAAAGCGTAAATAGTTTCCCGCTTCTGAATATCTTTTTTGTTGATTTGTTTATTCGTTTATTCGACGGTCCAGAAGGAGCTCGATATTCCAAACGACCACCGAGGTCAGACGCAGGCCGTCAGAGGTCCGATTAATTCGTTATAAAATGAGAATTAATTCTGACAACGGATGATCAGACCTCCGACTTCCGGCTTCCGACATCAAATCTCAACCTTATCCAGATTCAGAAATTCGATTGCACCATTTTCATTAAGGTCGATTCCGACTACCGAATCCTTCCTGACCCTCCCGGCAAGGATCTCTTTTGAAAGTGCGTTCAGGATATCGCGCTGCAGGATCCGTTTCAGGGGTCGGGCTCCGTACTGGGGGTCGAACCCGGTTTCTGCGATATGATCAAGTGCGCGGCCTGATGCTTCGATCTTAACGCCGCTTGCCTCAAGCCGTTTCCGGATATAGCCAAACTGGATCTCCGCGATCTTGCGCATATCCGCCATCGATAGGGGCCTGAACATAATGATCTCATCCACTCTGTTTAGGAATTCCGGCCTGACGGAATGTCTCAATAAATCCATCACCTGCTCCCTGGTCTCATCGAGCACTTCCTGTACATTCTGCTTATTCAGCCGCGAGAAATTTTCCTGGATCTGCATGGACCCGATATTGGTTGTCATGATGATGATCGTGTTCTTAAAGTTCGCAGTCCTGCCCTTGTTGTCGGTCAGTCTTCCCTCATCGAGTACCTGCAGCAGAATGTTGAATACATCGGGATGCGCTTTTTCGATCTCGTCGAGCAAAACCACCGAATAGGGTTTCCTTCTCACGGCTTCGGTAAGCTGTCCTCCCTCGTCGTACCCTACATAGCCGGGAGGGGCGCCGATCAGCCGGCTTACCGTATGACGCTCCTGGTATTCCGACATATCGATTCTGACCATGGAATTTTCATCATTGAAGAGAAAATCGGCGAGGGACCTGGCAAGCTCGGTTTTTCCTACACCCGTGGTTCCGAGAAAGATGAAGGAACCGATAGGGCGTTTGGGATCCTGCAACCCGGCACGGCTTCTTCTTACGGCATCGGAGAGGGCACGAATGGCTTCTTCCTGTCCTGCCACTCTCTTGCCCAGCTCATCCTCGAGAAGCAGCAGTTTTTCCTTTTCACTTTGAAGCATCCTCGAAACGGGGATGCCGGTCCACCGTGCCACAACCTCCGCAATATCTTCGCTGTCTACTTCTTCTTTCAGGAGGGCGGAATCCTGGCGGACCTCGTTCATTTTCCTCTTAAGCTCATCGAGGCGTTTATCGCTTTCGATGATCTTTCCGTACCTGATCTCTGCCACCTTCCCGTAATCCCCTGCGCGTTCGGCCTGTTCCGCTTCGAATTTATAGCGGTCGATATTTTCTTTTTCCCGGCGTATGCCTCCTATAATTTCTTTTTCATTTTCCCACTTGGCTTTGAGGTCATTCCGCTTCGTTGATAATTCTGCAATGGTCTTTGATAATTCGACCTCCTTCTGCTTGTCCTTCTCCCTGCGGATTGCTTCCCGCTCAATTTCCAATTGCATGATCCGGCGCTGAAGTTCATCCAGTTCCTCGGGAAGGGAATCGATCTCCAGTCTCAGCTTGGCTGCCGCCTCATCCATCAGGTCGATTGCCTTATCCGGCAGGAAGCGATCCGAAATATACCGGTGGCTCAGCTCGACAGCCGAGATCACGGCATCATCCCTGATCCTTACCCCGTGATGTACCTCATATTTTTCCTTTATTCCGCGAAGGATGGATATGGAATCCTGCTCGGAAGGTTCATCCACCATCACGGACTGAAACCTGCGTTCAAGAGCCTTGTCCTTCTCAATGTATTTCTGGTATTCCTTCAGGGTTGTTGCGCCTATGGCATGGAGCTCACCCCGCGACAAAGCCGGTTTCAGCAGATTCGCGGCATCCATAGCCCCCTCACCTCCGGCACCGGCCCCGATCAGCGTGTGGATCTCATCGATAAACAGGACAATCTCTCCTTCCGATTCTGTAACCTCCCTGATGACGGCCTTAAGGCGCTCTTCGAATTCACCCTTGTACTTGGCGCCGGCTATCAGCAGCCCCATATCGAGAGAAATAATGGTTTTGGATTTCAAGTTTTCCGGTATGTCCCCGATTACGATCCTCTGTGCAAGCCCCTCCACGATGGCCGTTTTTCCGACTCCCGGTTCGCCCAGTAAAATGGGGTTATTCTTGGTCCTCCTCGACAGGATCTGCAACACCCTCCTGATCTCATCGTCCCTTCCGATCACCGGATCGATCTTTCCCGATCGCGCCAGTTCATTGAGGTTCCTGGAATACCTTTCTAGCGACCGGTATTTCCCTTCAGCATTCTGATCTTTAACCGTTTCTTTTCCGCGCAGTTGTTTTATCGACGCCTTGAGATCCTTTTCATTCAGCCCCAGGTTTTTGAGGAGTGCTGCAGTTTTCTCCTTTCCTGATAATATTCCCAGCAATACATGCTCGATGGTTATAAAATCGTCCTTCATTTCCTTGCAGAACTTTTCGGATCTCTGCAGGGCGGATGAAGCATCCGGGGAAAGGTAAGGCTGCTGCCCGCTCACGACGGGCAAAGTCCCAATCAACTGATCGAGTTCCGATTCAATGGCGGTCTTGTTTATATTCAGTTTTTTGAGCAGAAACGAAATCGTGTTCTCGTCGCTCTGCAACAGGCCCTTGAGCAGGTGGGCCGGTTCAATCGCCTGCTGTTCGTTCCCTGCTGCGATCGCGGCGGCCTTTTGTATACCCTCCTGGGCCTTCAATGTATATTTATCGAAGTTCATGTTCATTTTCAATCCTCCATGATAAACTTCAAAAAATGAACCATTACTTAATTTGTCTTTCCGGGTGCCATTTTGACGCTTTTTAAATCAAAAATTGGCTTAGTAAGTCAAATTGACCTGGCAGCTCCTGGATCATTTTAAAATCCTGAATGTACACACCCCTGCTTCTCTCGCGAGGGGGCGTATCCTGCTCCAGTATAAGAATCATCATTTAACCACTTCACGGTAATCCAGGAGCAGGATGATACCGATACA
>DATDPY010000113.1:0-6456 GCA_035292565.1 Cyclobacteriaceae bacterium
ACCCCTTACGATTGCGGTTTTGCCGTAGTTACGGTTTTCGAAGGCACAAATTCTCGGCTACAAAGAATGTAAATAAAACCAGAGAACTTTCGGTTACCACGTCACCCGCCAATACACAAAACCGCTGTTAGACACTGCTAAATTACCACATATGTTTGCGTAATAATTCATTTTCGTTATAACCCTTATTTAACAAAGGCTGCATAATCATTTTTTAAAATCTCCCATTGCCTCCCCAAATCTAATACACAATTCTTGAGATAGACTGTCGATATGGCTAGTACACAATTTAATATTCAGCTCAAGATTTTCTCCAACGTACGGCAAAATAATTTGCCCGTCAACAACTTCAGATTTGATGGGTAATTCAGTTACTTTCAAAGAATCCTTATTGTGTAAAATTTTATTTCTCAAAGTAATTAGTTCTTCCAAGGTTATGAAAGATGATTGTTCTTGATTAATAATTAAACTCCCTTCCGAAAGAATACTTGGCAACATTAACAATTTTTTACCAAAACGTAAACCGATATATTCCTCGCAATATGGTTTATATTGGTGAGGCCCATATTTATCAACACAAAATACAACAAACAAATAGTTTAGAGAATATTCAAGAGTAGCTGAACATAAGCCGATGAAAGCAAAATACAGATAATCTGAATTTTAGCCTTCTTTAATATCTTTATACGCACCAGCAAAACAAGGCATGTTTTAATACCGGCTTATTAGGTGCCGTATTTATCATTTAACTATTCTTAAACTATCTACTGATAGGTATATTTTTATTTTATGCTTTTTGTTAGGAAATCCATCGGAAAATTTCAAAGAATCACATTGACTACTCCATTTAAAACTTTCAGGATTATAGAAACTATCATTAGATATAATGTGATTCCAATGGTTTACAACCAAAGTATAAGTATCACAAAAAACCCTTTTTTCCAGAATTTCATTTTTACGAAATGACGCCTAACGATTGTGCAAATGCAATTGCATATATCTCATATTATAAATTTATAAATAATTACTCGCTTTTTAAGCCTTTAAATGGAATCCGCGATTAATATATTTTGTACACCCTTTATCCTTCTTTAGAGTCTGCATTAAGCAAGATTATTTATTAAAAATGTGATTCACCAGGCCAACGAAATCGTTCGGTCGACCATCGGAACCCCTCTTGAGGCAATTTTTGTACTAATTTATATACCCATTCTTTTCCATCAACGCCTTCTTCCCAAGCTTCCGCCCGCATTCCAAACAACTTTCCTTATGGACACTGGTTCCCGCCCCGCATGACGGACAGGCCCAGATCAGCCGCTCTTTCGCTAGGTACCCCGCCAGTCCGATCGCACTGATCGTTTCAAGGTTCCTGATGGGATTCGTCCGGTATTTGGTTCTGTAACGTTTATCCAGTTGTTTCAACTTTGGGCAGGGAAATACATCGCATTCGTAGCAGAACCTTGCGCCGGCCTTAATGAAGTGCTCGCAGGTTTTAATCCTGCAGTTTACCCGGGTCGTGGGTTCGCCTCCGGAAATGTTCAGGCAGCCGGGGCATTTGTTTTTATCCCTCAGGTAGGCGATGCAGGTCCCGCAGTTGATCCCGCACGGGGCGATCAGTGATCGGGTGAAATTTATTGTTTGATTCATGATGGATAAGATTAAAAAGTGACACTAATTTAGCTAGAAAAGATTTAACCGCAAAGAACGCGGAAAGGCGCAGAGATTACGTAGTGGTATAACCCCACTTTCCAAGCTTCAACCCTCTGCGCTACTCGGCGCACTCTGCGGTTAACTCCGGAATTTCTTTTAAAGCTTTTTAGTCCCGTACTTTTGAACTAATTTCATACCTGTACCGGCACATACATTTTTTAGCCTGGGCCATGTTTTTTAGACAATTGTTAACCGAAACCTTCATCAAAATGGACACTTGTTATATTTCGCGGTTTGTTTTGTGTTTTATGACACTGCTTTCAGCCTCAAACCAGTTATCCTATGGACAGGCAGTGGCAAAGCCGCTTTATATAGCCGGCTTCGAAAAAGGAATCAGTGGGACGGATTTCAATTACCGTTCCCCATTGCCCCAGAACGAAGAAGGATATATAATCCGGGGGTCTTTTGAAGAGAAAGTGATGAGTTGGCAGACTGCCACTGTCAGCCAGACTCCAAAAACCGGCCGGGTAGCGTTTGTATTTATGGCGGCTATGTCAATCGCCGATCAGGGGCTTGAATACAGGCTTACGGTTAAAGGTGGAGAGATATTTCTGTTCACTAACAAGACTGATAATACATGGACTGTCACAGGAACTCAGGGCGGAGAACTTTTCTTCCACCAGTCAAATATTATTCCGGGAGTTGAGGTTAACGGTTTTATGATCCTTTCACTTCCTGCAGACATGGTGAAACCGAACACTCCTCTTGAAATTAATATATCCATGATCTCATCAACCAGAAGCTCATGGATCATCGTTTATAAAAAATCGATCCGCCCTGAAACTACCCTACAAAATATTCCCGTTCTTGTGAAAGATGCCGGTAATGTCAGGCAGCAGATCAAAGTCACCCAGTTTCAGTTCCTTGCGCCTCAGAAGATAAGTTTCAGCCAGGGAGGGAAAGTTTTACTGGCGGATATGACAAAAACCGGGTTCAATCAATTCTTTGTCAGTGTTCCGAAAATTCTTTCTCCTGTGAAAGTAAACCTGACCGCAGCCTATGAAGACGGAATGTCAGAAAAACTAAGCATCACACAAACACCGGCTAAAACCTGGGAAGTATACCTTGTCCAGCATGCGCATACGGATATCGGCTACACCCGGCCACAGTCCGAGATCCTGGCTGAACATCTCCGCTATATCGATTACGCCCTGGATTACTGCGACCAGACCGATAGCCTGCCGGATGATGCAAAATTCCGCTGGACCTGTGAGTCGGCCTGGGTGGTGAGGGAATATCTCCGGACACGCCCCCGTTCCCAGGTTGAGCGCTTTAAAAAACGGATCGGCGAGGGCAGGATCGAAGTAACGGGAATGTATTTCAACATGGCCGAGATCGCCGATGAAAATATCATGTTCGACTTTTTCCAGCCGTTGAAAGAAATCAAATCAAATGGGATCAATGTAAAGGCCGTGATGCAGGATGATGTGAACGGAGTCGCCTGGTGCCTGCCCGATTACCTGAAGAGCACCGGTATCCGCCTCCTTAATATGGGAATCAATGAAACGCGTTCGATCCTGCCATTTAAAATCCCAACCTGTTTCTGGTGGGAAGCGCCCTCGGGGGCAAGATTGTTGGCCTTCCGGAGCGACCATTATATGACCGGGAATTTTTTCGGTCTGCCGGAACAAGAATCTTTCAATCCCGACCGGGTATTTGAATACCTGGTAAACCTGGAAAGGAATAACTATCCTTTCGACAGAATCTCAGTGCAATTCTCGGGTTATTTTACGGATAACTCTCCGCCTTCAACCGGCGCCTGTGAGATCATCAAAGCCTGGAATGAAAAATATGAATCCCCAAAATTAAGGCTATCGACCACATCGGAGTTTTTCGAATATGTTGATAAGAATTATTCTTCCTCATTGCCTGTTTACAGGAAGGCATGGCTCGACTGGTGGACCGACGGTTATGGTTCGACTTCCCGGGAAACTGCCGAGGTTCGTAAAGTGCAAAATTTAAAACAGGTCGACGAAGGCTTGTTTGCCATGGTGTCGATGCTGGGCGGCGACCTTTCGAATGACCTTGAGAACAAGCTTCAACACATCAGCGAGAATGCCCTGTTCTTCGACGAGCATACCTGCGGGGCCGACGAAAGCGTGGACCATCCTTTTTCGGAAAACTCTACAAGGCAGTGGCTACAGAAAGGCGCTTATGCCTGGGAAGCGCTCAAGAAAGTAACCTTGCTGAACGAAGACGCGATGGGGAGGATACAACCCTACCTGAAAAAAGCCTCATTCCCGGTAATTTATGTCGTGAATTCCATGGGATGGAACCGGTCTGGCGTTGTGGAGCTGTTTATCGATAATCAGATCATCCCGCCACGGAAGAAATTTAAAATTATCGATCTTGCCTCTCAGAATGAAGCTCCGGTTCAATCCTTAAGGAGCAGGAGCGAAGGGGTATACTGGGCCATAATGGTTGAAGATATTCCCGCGCTGGGATGGAAAGCTTTTAAAATAGAAGTGAGCAAGGATGACATTGACGAGCCAGCCGTTGAGAATTTAAAAACGGAGATTCTCGAAAATCAATATTACAGGCTGACTTTCGATAAATCCATCGGCGCGATCGGCAGCCTGTATGATAAGGATATTAGACGTGACCTGGTCGACCCGGAAAATCCCTGGAAAATAGGCCAGCTTGTCAGGGAAACCCTTCCCGACAGGAACACGATGAACAAACCATCGCATTCATCGGTCTGGAATGTCAAAATGGAAAAGGGCGCTGACGGGGACCTCTGGCAGGCGGTTAAATTTTCGGCAGACATGGATGGGTTTGAAAAAGGCTCGGATCAATCACCGAAAGGACTTGAGTGGGAGATCCGCCTTTACAAGAATTCCAAATTGATCGAATTTCATTTTCTCGGAAGGAAGGAAATCCTTACAGACCCGGAAGCGCTTTACGTTACCTTTCCCTTTAGTTTGCCGGACTCTAGGATTGTTTTCGAGACCATTGGGGGCGCGCTTACCCAGGGTCAGCAGCTTCCCGGTTCTTCTTCCGACTGGAACGTGGCGCAGAATTATGCCGCAGTAAGAAGCCGTGAAGGACAGATCATTGTGGTGAGCAACGAGATCCCCTTGTGGCAGTTTGGCGGTTTCAATATGGGGCAGTTCGAGCGTAATCCGAAGCCGGGCAAGCCATGGCTGTATTCCTGGGTGATGAATAATTACTGGTTCACCAATTTCAGGGCTTTCCAGGAAGGAAATTTTTACTGGACCTACCAGCTAACGACTATGACGGATACAACCAATACCGCAGCATCCCGCTTTGCCTGGGGCATCCGGAATCCATTTCCGACAAGAACATTTCCTGCAGGGAAAAATGAATTATCCGCCCCGGTTTTCGAAGCCGTTAACATTGAAAGCCCTCCCAATGTCATGCTGGTCAATTCAAGACCGGCATTTAAAAACCGGAACAATGTGTTGCTGCATATCAGGGAAACCGACGGAAGGAAAGGAGAATTTAAGATTACCTCGGCGATTCCGGATCGGCCAATTGAAAGAATAGTTGAAGTAAACATCCTGGGAGAGGAAATCAGTCAGCCTTTGCATTCGGTAAATCTGGGCCCCTATGAAGTAAAATTTATTGAGATCGGGTATAATGACTGATAAGTCCCTGATTAATAAATGAATACTGATGAGTATATTAAGTCGTAATTCAGATAAAATAATTTCAAAAATGACGTCCCGGGAGCGCTTTATTGCGGTCCTGGAAAGGAGGAGAACCGATCGCCTGCCCGTTACCACGCATCATGTAATGCCATCCTTCCTGAAGAACCATATGCACGGGATCAGCAACCAGGAATTTTTTGAATATTTTGGGCTGGATCCCATTAACTGGGTCATGGCGTATGATTTTTCGCCGGAAAGCGGAGAATATTTTGATCCAAACCATAAAGAGATGGGCTTTCTCGAGGCACGAAGAGTGGTATCCGATACCTGGAGGGTGAAGGTCGAACCGGTGGATGGTTTCAAATTGCCTACACAGCGATTCAACATCATTACTCCCGCAAGAACCTTGTCGATGCTCCTGCAAGCGGATGAACATACTACCTGGGTGAAGGAATACCTGGTCAAGGAAAAATCGGACATCGATATCCTGGCCAGGTTCATGACTTATCCTAAATGCAATGTTGAAGAGATCAACAAGACTTCTGATGACTATGGAAACCGGGGATTGATCCGTGGCCATATCAGCACGTTTGAAGGATTCGGTCAGCCAGGCTGCTGGCAGGATGCTGCGTGTTTGTTCGGGATCCAGAACCTGATCATGGCCACCTTCGAGGATAGGGAGTGGGTGCATTCTTTTCTGAAGATCCTGCAGCAAAGAAAAAAAGTATATATCGATTCCTTAAAAGGCGCAAAATACGATCTGATCGAATTGGGTGGGGGAGATGCTTCAACTACAGTTATATCCCCGGATATATTCAATGAATTTGTAGCTCCTTATGATTCCCTGCTTATAGAACATGCTCATCAGGTTGGGCAGCGAATTGTTTACCACACCTGCGGCGGCATGATGCCCATTCTCGAGGATATTGTTGCAATGAAACCGGATGCCATGGAGACATTCACGCCGCTGGGCATGGGAGGCGATGCGGACCTGGCTGAAGCAAAGCGGAGTATAGGGGACAGGGTATGCATGATCGGAGGCTTTGACCAGTTTCACTTTTTCAACGGATGCACGGAGGATGACACAAGGAGGGAAGTACGGAGATGTTTCAAAGCTGCCGGGAAAAACGGCGGG
>DATDPY010000114.1:0-8658 GCA_035292565.1 Cyclobacteriaceae bacterium
TGTCATCATTGTATTCAAATCTCCATAACCGTCCTCATCTGCATCGGCATACCATTCCTTGTCAGGGTTCACCGTAGCATCGGTATCGTCACAATCCAGGTCATTGACGGAATTCCCGGTTGTGGGCGTGTTGCCGGCTGAATATACCACGATACTGCTGCCATAGCTGTCGTGATCCAGGTCCTCGTAAAACTCATACAGCCCGTCACAGTCTTCGTCCAGGTCATTGCCTGTCACCGCCGTCGCCCCGGGGAATACATAATCCTTTGCATCATCACAGTCTCCCTGGCCCGTGGAATATCCGTCCTCATCTTCGTCAAATCCTTCATCTACCATGCCGTCGCAATTATTGTCGATCCCGTCATTTAATTCGGAGACTTCCGGGTTGATGGCCGGATCTCCATCATTGCAGTCTTGGTCATTATCCACATATCCTGCCGGCTGCAGGCACGATGTCATCATTGTATTCAAATCTCCATAACCGTCCTCATCCGCATCGGCATACCATTTCTTGTCAGGGTTCACCGTAGCATCGGTATCGTCACAATCCAGGTCATTGACGGAATTCCCGGTTGTGGGCGTGTTGCCGGCTGAATATACCACGATACTGCTTCCATAGCTGTCGTGATCCAGGTCCTCGTAAAACTCATACTGCCCGTCGCAGTCTTCGTCCAGGTCATTGCCCACCACTGCCGTTGCTCCTGGGTATATATAATCCTTGCTATCATCGCAGTCTCCCTGACCCATGGAATATCCGTCCCCATCTTCATCAAATCCTTCATCTACCATGCCGTCGCAATTATTGTCGATCCCGTCATTTAATTCGGAGACTTCCGGGTTGATCACCGGATCCACATCATCGCAGTCGTCGTCATTGTCTATATATCCTGTCGGTTGAAGGCACGATGTCGTAATCGTATTCAAATCTCCATAACTGTCCCCATCCGCATCGGCATACCATACTTTTTCAGGATTTACCGTGGCATCGGTATCGTCACAATCCAGGTCGTTGCCGGAATTCCCGGTGGTGGGTGTGTTTGTAGCCGAATATACTAAGATGCTGCTGCCGTAGTTATCGAGATCCAGGTCCTCGTAAAATTCATACTGCCCGTCGCAGTTTTCGTCCAGGTCATTGCCCGCCACTGCCGTAGCTTCGGGGTATACGTAATCCTTCGTATCATCGCAGTCTCCCTGACCCATGGAATATCCGTCCCCATCGGCATCAAATTCCTCATCCACCGTTCCATTACAATTATTATCAATACCATCATTAAGTTCAGGCACAGCCGGGCTTATATCGGCATCATCATCATTGCAATCTGAATCAATGCAATAACCGTCACCATCTGCATCAATATTTGTTGGATCATTTGAACAAATGTCACAAGCATCGCCTAATCCATCGGCGTCTCTATCAACCTGGTTTGCATTCGGAATGGAAGGACAATTATCATTAATATCGGCAATACCATCACCATCGATATCAGATAAAACCGTTAAAAGCTGCTCCACATCAGGTGCAGGCAGATAAGTTCCGTTACCACCCTGACTTGCAGTAATAGTAGATATTCCAGGTCCGACAATGGTTAAGGTACTTCCGCTTACAGTGGCAACCTCCGGGTTACTGCTTGAAAAGCTTACTTCCAATCCGGAACTGGCAATTGCCGTCAATTCGAACGGGGGAGCCCCATTCGTTTTTATTTGAAGGGAATTAAACACGATAGTTTGCGAAATGGGGCCACCTTCTCCTGTCAAATTAATCTGAAAGGGATTTTCATCAGCATCATTTGACTGGATGTTCAGCGTTGTTGTTCGTATGCCAAAAGCAGATGGTAAAAATTTTAATGTAAAAGTTGTTGCCTTTCCAGGATCGATCTTAGTTGTAGTCGCGGATTGGTTTATTATAAAGTCGGATGAATTGGCTCCGCTGACTGAGATATTGTTAATAATTAAAGAAGAATTTCCCGTATTACGGATAGAGAATCCGTATGGTTCAGAACTTGTTAATGTTTCAGTCGTTCCAAAATCAAAATCCGAACCGGACAGGTATTCCTGATATGATTTATAAACACCAATTTCCGTTGAAAGGATTTCCGGATTGTATTTCCATACCTCCCGGCCGGTTGATAAATCATTAACATTCATAAGAATTTCATCATCTCCAATAAAATCCATGGGAGCGGCATCCAGTGAAGTAACGGCGAATGTTCCCTCTGCTGTTCCGTCTGATCTCCAGGTTTGCCAGTTACTCCCAGTGGGGTCTCCTACAATATACCCAATAGTAGATCCTGCCTTAGGGCTTTGAAGATAACGGAGGGGAAGATCGGTTACTTTTACGGTTCCGGATGGAGTTCCATCACTTCTCCACAATGCGGAATTATTGGCGGCATCTGTTGTTGTGAATATAAATATGTTGCCTAAAATCATGAAATTATTGGGGCCGGAGGATGCCCCGCCGGGAATTATGTCCTTGACCAGAACGGTTCCGGCCGAAGAACCATCGGTTTCCCAAAGTTCTACACCATATGACGGATTGTTCGCTGCAAAATAAAATTTCCCATTAAGAGTTACTCCAATATTAGTATAGAATGACCCGCCTGTACCCGGATAAATATTTTTAACCAGAACCGTCCCTGCCGTTGTTCCATCTGACTTCCAAAGTTCTCTTCCATTTATGCCGTCATTTACCCAAAAATAGAGTGTGGAGCCTGATACGAACAATTTGCTGAATGAATAATCATCACCGGTACCAGGCATAATGATTTTAACTAACTCAGTTCCGGCCTCCGTTCCATCACTTTTCCATAACTCAGCGCCATTAATTCCGTCATCGGCCTTAAAAAAAAGT
Source organism: Cyclobacteriaceae bacterium (assembly GCA_035292565.1). GTDB lineage: Bacteria > Bacteroidota > Bacteroidia > Cytophagales > Cyclobacteriaceae > DATDPY01. The sequence continues at coordinate 2,849 of DATDPY010000114.1, forward strand.
GTGTTATTAAAGTTTGCAAGATAATCCGGCGAGGAATATTTGCCTATTGCGTCAATGTCTTTAACACGAATGGTCCCCGATGGAGAACCATCGCTTTTCCATAATTCATGTCCATTGGTTGGGTCATAATAACTGTAGTACAACGTATTTCCTATGCTTGCCCAGGAATATCCGAAATTTCCATTTTGCAAACTGATTGTTCCCGGCTCAGTTCCATCGGAAACCCATAAACTTCCATTAGCCTGGAAAAACAAAATGTCATTTACATTAGTGAAGGTGTTGAAATAGGATGAGGCCGGGCCTGAAGCCAGGTCTTTAATCAATACCGTTCCGGATTCAGTTCCATCCGATTTCCACAGTTCGCTCCCGTTAACTCCGTCGTCCGCCTTGAAATAAACTTCATTACCTATTTTTACATAATAACTGGGAAATGATCCTTTATTCGGATTCAGAATGTCTTTGACGATTGCGGTACCAGCATCTGTACCATCTGTCATCCATAGCTCGGTACCGGTTATCCCATTCGTTGCTGAGAAAAATATATGATCTCCGGAATTAAAAAAACCGGCTGGGTTAGAGGCATTTGATCCGTTGTATATATCCTTTACAATTACGGTTCCTGCATCTGTTCCATCACTTTTCCATAACTCATTTCCTGCGCTTACTGTCGAAGCGGAAAATATTAGTACTCCGCCCGCATTGATAATTCCCTGAACATTTCCCGACCCTGATCCCGGAATAATATCCTTTACGATTACTGTACCTTCTTCGGTTCCATCGCTTTTCCACAATTCAGTGCCGTAATCAGGAGTATAAATTTGCATGAATAAAACATCATTCATGACCACTAATTTGTTGGGATAGGAAGAACCTGCATCGGGAACAATGTCCTTAACCAGGAATGTACCATTCTCAGTGCCGTCGCTTTTCCATAATTCATTTCCATGAATTCCATCATTGCTAAAGAAAAAAATATTATTGCCAAGCGACGTCAGGTATTGCGGGTTTGACGATGAACCAAGGTTTATATTTTTTAAGATACCCGTGCCTTCTGTACTCCCATCTGTCACATACAGTTCCCGGTCCCAGGTAAGGTTGTCTCCATATGCAAGAAAAAATAACATGTTTCCTGCAGGGGTAAGCATGGAAGGGTGGGATGATCCACTTCCAACAACCAGGTCCTTCAATATAGAAGTGCCCGACAAGGTTCCATTGCTCCTCCAAAGTTCGGTGCCTGTTGCCGATCGCGATAAAGTAAAATAAAGATTTCCGGAAAAAACCGTAATATCGGAAATTCCCGATGAACCGCTTCCGGAAGTTAATTCCAGGCTAATTTTTGTCCCTGCTTCGGTCGCATCCGTTTCCCAGAGTTCAGTTCCGTTAACGCCGTTATCAGCAATAAAATATACTTTGTCATTTAAAATAGAAAAAAAGGCGCCGCTACAATAATAACCACAGTAATATAAACCATTGGCTCCCCCCGGATTAATATCCCGCACGAGGTAAGTCCCCGTCTCTGTTCCATCAGTTCGCCATAATTCATTTCCATAGATACCATCGTTGGCAATAAAAAGCAGGATACCGTTATATACAAAAAAACCTTGTGGTGTCGATGAAGCCGGCCCCTGACGGATATCTTTAACCAGGTTGGTCCCACCTACTGTACCATCTGTCATCCATAGTTCATTACCCTCGATTCCAGTAGCAGTAAAATATTGATTCCCGGAAAGATTTATGAGATTACCAGGATAAGCTGAGTTTTCAGCCGGTGAATAAGGTGTTGTGTTTTGTACCGTATTTATGTCTTTGACCAATGTGAGTTGAGCGTTACATAAATAAGGATAGGCGGTTGCGATAAAAATCAGAACCTGCAATATTCTTCTCATAAATTGCATTATTTCGTGATTGTAAAAAATCGACGAAAAATAACAAGGTGTTCAATGCTCTGCAAGGTTCTTTTTGTGAATGGCCTGTTTTTTTTTGTGAATGAATTCTCTTTGACGACTTGCGATCCGCATTTTTTTTTCTAATTTGTATACTACTTGATGGTTGATTATCAGAAAAAAGAATAACGGATTCCTTTTAACCTGACTCAGGGAGTGAAATAAATCCAGGTTTTTTTATTGAATCGCAAGGTGATCACATTTTTTCGTCTTATTTCGATAATGATATTTTTAATAGCTGATGGTTCCGGCTGTAAAGGGGAGCATTTGCACACTGCCAATGTATTTCTCATTCAGACCGATACAGCAAATATTCTTGCCTTATCACATGAAGCCGAAAATTTAAAATTTAAAAATTACCGTAAAGCCCGGGAATCGGCGGAGAAAGCTTTGATCATGACTGCAAATTGTTCTTCTGATGAAACCAAAGGTCTGGTGTTCACAACGTGGGCAATCATCAATTGGATTAATGGAGAATATACAGAGGCACTAAAGGCTAATCTTGATGCAATTCATATTTGGCAGAAGCATGGCAATCGGAAAAACATTGCCAGAAACATGCACAACATAGCAATGATCCACTATTATCAATCGGATTTCCAGGCGGCAGTTAATGATTATAAAAAGTGTTTTGAAATTTTCAAAGATGAGAATGACAGTCTGATGATGGCCAAAACCTTAAACCACATCGCCCTCGTCTATTTTAAGCAAGCGGATTATAAAGAAGCAACAACTTACCTGATGCAATCTTACCGCCTACGGGAAAAATTATCGGGTTATGAAAATTATACCAATAATTTGGCCGGATTAGGATCAGCGTTTATCGATAAAAAGGTCTATGAACATGAATTGGAATATTTATTAACAACCCTGAAAAATATTAAATCCGAGAACGATACTTTTAAATTAGCCACTCACTATCAGAATATCGGAAAGTCTTATTATTTCCTTGAAGATTTTCCCCAATCCATCAAGTGGCTGAGCAACGCATTCTACATGATGAAAGAAATCGATTTTCTGCCGGTCTGGAGCGACCTGGGGGATGCATTTCTGAAAAACGGCGATTATGATTCGGCAGGGTATTACTATAACGAGTCTCTGAGAGAAAATATTGAAAAAGGCACAAGAATTGACCAGGTGATAAGTTATCACCGCCTGGGTGAACTTGCGGCAAAAGAAAATAAATATAATGAGGCTTTGCAATATATCGGCATTGCCGAAAGGATGAATGAAGAAATGAATCACAGGCTTTCGGTAGCCGAACTCAATGCCAGGCTCGCAAGAATTCATCTTGATAACAATGAAGTTGACGCCGGGCTTGTGAATGCGGAAAAAAGCTTCCGGATAGCAAAGGAGATCAATGCCGGAAATGTTTTAAGGGATGTGCTTGAAATTCTGGCAATTCTCCATGAACGGCGGGGGCAGGTCAACAAGGCATTATTTTATCAGAAAGAATTATATCAATTGGATCACCGGATTCATGATGACCGGTCAATGTATGAAATGGCCCTGGTCAGTATTCAATATGAAACAGAAAAAAAACAAGAGGAAATTGAGCGGCTCGACATTGAGAATCATATGAACCAGGCCAAGCTTAAATTCCAATCCCTTTTTTCCCTGGCAGCTACGGGTTCGGTTATATTATTATTTATGCTTGCAGGTTCCCTTTATATTCGGTTCCGGCAAAAAAATCAAAGTGAAAAGTTGATGTACCTTCAGAAAACCAGGCTAGAAAACGTCAACAAACTCCTTGAAGCAAGCAATGCGGAAAAAGAAGTCCTTTTGGGTGAGATTCATCACAGGGTAAAAAATAATTTACAGATCATCAGCAGTTTACTGAATATCGGATTGTCGGCTTCCCCTGATCCACTCAGCGGAAGAATTGCCCTCGAAGGTCAGAACCGGATCAAAGCTATGGGCCTGATCCATGAAAATCTCTACCGGCACAAGGAATTCGGAGGCGTATATATAAAAAATTACCTGATTCAACTTACAGATAACCTGATAAATTCTTTTGGCAGCCATTCCGGGGTAAGAATCGATGCCGATGACGTGAAGCTGGATATCGATTCCGCCATTCCACTGGGCCTGATCGTCAATGAACTGGTTACCAATGCAATGAAATACGGATGCAATTCTAGGGAAAATCCTGAAATATTTATCAGCCTTAAAATCTCAGAAGGCAAGGAACTCAACCTGCTGGTACAGGACAACGGCCCGGGCATCAATCAGGAGGACAGTGAAAAATCTTTTGGATATAAGTTGATCAGGGAACTGACCCGGAAATTAAATGGAACCGTTGAGGTAAGCTCTTCTGAAGGAACTCAGGTAAAAATAAAAGTAAAAAAATTTAAACTGGCCGTTTAATCATGGAACCGGCTAAAATATTGATCCTTGAGGACGAATTCATTGTCGCCGAGGATATCTCCGCGCAACTTAGCCGGGAAGGATACCAGGTGACGGGGATATTCGATAACGGAATGGATGCCATTGCTGCTGTCAGGAATAATGCGCCTGATATCGCATTGATCGATATTAACATCCAGGGCGATATCGATGGCATTGAAACCGCAGGGATTATTGCAAAAATCGTGAATATACCATTGATATTTGTAACTGCCTATTCAGGTCATTCATATATTGATCGTGCGAAAAAGGTCAAACCTCATGCTTACATTGTCAAACCTTTCAATTTCCTAAACCTGGTCTCAGCCATTGAACTGGCTTTATACAATTTTCAGAATAATCGGCAAATCGCATCATCCCTGGAAGCGAAGGTAACTCCAACCGAAGAGCAGTTCCGTAATTATCTTGTAAACGATTTCTTGTTTCTTAAAAGAGGGAACAGGTTCGATAAAATTAATACAACCGATATTCTTTACCTTGAAGCCGACGGAAGCTATTGCCATGTGTTCACACGGAGTGGAAAATATACTTTATCACAGAACCTCCAGAAGGTCCTTCTTAATATAAAAAATGGATCTTTCGTGCGCACCCACCGGTCTTTTGCCATAAATATAAAACATGTAACCGGACGTACAAAATCATCATTACTTATCAATAATTTCCGGATCCCAATCAGCAGTCAGTATAAAGAAGCTATAATGGTGATGATGAAGTCCTTGTAGATCCATTATACTTGAATGCCTCACGACTTTCTTACATCATATAAAACTTATATGCATTTGGAATATCTTTGTCAATTAGTCAATGATTCATGAAAGATTTTGTAAAAGAATTAACATGGCGCGGCATGATCCACAACATGATGCCGGGAACGCAGGAGCAGTTAAATAAGGAAATCACATCCGGTTATATCGGTTTCGATCCTACGGCCGACTCCCTTCATATTGGCAGCTTCGTCCCGATCATGCTGCTCGTTCATTTTCAGCGTTGCGGTCATAAGCCTATCGCCCTGGTAGGCGGCGCCACCGGTATGGTTGGGGATCCCTCAGGAAGGGTTTCCGAAAGGCAACTTCTTACCGTTGAACAGATTAATCATAACCTGGAATGCATTAAAGTCCAGCTCGGCAAATTCCTCGATTTCGGGTCCGGAACGACTTCCGCGGAGATGGTGAATAATTTTGATTGGTTCAGGGATTACGACCTCCTCGGGTTCATCCGTGATATCGGCAAGCATATCACCGTTAACTACATGATGGCCAAGGATTCCGTAAAAAGCCGCCTCGAATCAGGCATGTCCTTTACTGAATTCACATACCAGCTCATCCAGGGTTATGACTTTCTTTGGCTTTTCGAAAATAAAAACTGCAAACTCCAGATGGGAGGATCGGATCAATGGGGGAATATCGTGACCGGGACCGAACTTATCCGGAGAAAAAACGGTGGGGAAGCGTTTGCCCTGAC
>DATDPY010000115.1:0-4293 GCA_035292565.1 Cyclobacteriaceae bacterium
GGTGGAGTGGCTGAAGCCAACGGATATTATCAGCGGAAACCTGATTTTCAGGGAAAAGACCGGGGAATCCGGAATGTTAAAATCATTCTGCTCCTATTACCGGAGCTCGATCGGTATGAAGTATGATAACCTGGAACTGGCCAGGACCGATGATATTTATCTTGTGAATGATAACCTGTATTTCAACACCGGCTGGTCGGGAATGGTTGGCGAGAAATGGATGCTCAACACAGGTATTGCAGGAAATTATGACAAGGATAATACAAAGATGTCGGATGACAGGATTGACACTGAAAAACTAACCGGGAGTTTTAAAACTACTTTAACGGATTTTGTTTCCGATAAGATCCTCATCCGGTTTGGCACCGAGCTTAATCATCATACTTACGATCAAGATATTGTAATGGATGCCGGATACAACTTTAAATACAGTAACGATCTTTTGTCGGGTTTTGCAGAATCCGAGATCAGCCTGTCAAAAAAAATTGCCCTCAGGATCGGGGGCAGGTCGGAGTATAATTCCTATTCCGGCCATTTGAATTTTGTGCCCAGGCTTTCAACGGCATATAAAACAGGAAAACACAGCCAGGTGTCGGCGGCCATGGGAAAATTTTTCCAGAACCCGGGCGATGATTACCTGAAAATCACCGGGGAATTATCCCAGGAAAGTTCAGTCCATTACATTCTTAACTACCAGTATAGTCATAATTTCAGGACATTCCGGATTGAAGCATACTATAAAGATTATTCGGACCTTGTAAGATACAGTGAAAAATATTCCATTAACCCGGAGGCTTACACGAATTCGGGATATGGGATGGCCAGTGGATTTGATATTTTCTGGCGCGATCAGTCGACCTTTAATAATACGGACTACTGGATATCCTATTCATACCTGGATTCGGAAAGGAAGTACCTGGATTTCCCTGAATCCGTAACTCCCGGATTTGCATCAGCTCACAATTTATCAGTCGTCTACAAACGGTATATACCGAAGATCAATTCTTTCTTCGGGATCACTTATACCTATGCCAGCGGCAGGCCTTACCATGACCCAAATACCGGTTCCTTTATGTCGGGCCGTACCAGGCCGTACCATGATATCAGTTTCAATTTCACCTATGTCACCTCCGTTTTCAAACAAATGGCTGTCATCCACCTGATGGCCAATAATATTCCCGGTTTCGAAAATATTTATGGGTATAATTTCAGCAGCGTGCCCGACGGAGAAGGCAGGTATGTCGGCAGGCCGATTATATCCCCGATCAGGAGGCAGATTGTATTGGCGTTTATCGTAATGAAATAAATTAATTCGCATCATGATTTCAATAAAACTTAATTCCATGAAAAAAATAATCTTATCACTTGCCATGCTAATGGCTTCTTTCAGCCTTTTCGGGAATAACGATCCATATACGACGGCAATGAACGCCGCCCTTGAGAAGCTTAATCAGTGTAAGGCCGCTGATGAATACCTTGAATCGGCGAATAGGTTCGAGAGGATTGCATTCACCGAAAGGGATAAATGGCTGCCTTATTATTATGCGTCCTTCGCGTACATCCAGATGAGTTTTATGGAACAGGATATGCCTAAAAGGGATATGATCCTCGACAAGGCCCAGGTATTACTCGACAGCGCCATGCGAATCCGGCCTGACGAATCGGAACTTCATGTCCTTCAGGCCCTGCTTTATCCGTCGAGGATCATCGTTGACCCGATGGGAAGAGGAATGCAATATGTCGGCCTGATGTTCGAATCGCTGGGGAAAGCCAAATCACTAAATCCGGAAAATCCAAGGATTTATTTTCTTGAAGCCATCAATACGCTGAATTTACCCCCGGCTATGGGCGGCGGAGCTGAATTGGCGAAACCGATCTTTGAAAAGGCACAGGAAAAATATAACTCGTTTCAGCCGGAGTCGGAAATCGCTCCCGACTGGGGTAAAGAATCTGTTGAAGCGGAATTGGCTAAACTCAATTAAATAATCGTTATTTCGGGAGATGAGCTTTAAAAGATTATTACGCGGAATCCTCAGGCTGCTCAGGGATTTCCTGATCCTGATGATTATCGGTGATACTATCGGATACTTCCTGTTCAGGGGTGAGGATTACACCTTCAGAATTTTCATGCTTCAATCGGCGTATTCGATTGGCATCGGCTATGCATTTCTTGCAGGCGCCAGAATTATCGTTGTATACCTCGACCGCAGGACTCCCTGGCTCCGTTACCCTGTAAAAAGGCTGATCCTCCAGGTGTCTTATTTGATTTTGCTCTGTTTCCTGGTCATTGGCGCTTTTACGCTCTTCATATTCCTGACCAGTGAAGCTTCTGTTCAGGAGGTGAGATCGCAAAGTATTTTAGGCATAACCATATCCCTGACTGGCATTATTCTGGGAACGATTATTGCAAACAGCGTCCTTTTCTTCAATAACTGGAAAAAATCGGCGGTGCAGCAAGAGAAACTGAAGTCGGAACATCTTGCTTTGCAATACGAGACGTTAAAGAGCCAGGTGAATCCGCACTTCCTTTTCAACAGCCTGAACTCCCTCGCTTCCCTGATTGAAAAGGACCGTGAAAATGCGATCAGCTTCGTTAAAAAGCTTTCGGATGTTTACCGGTATGTGCTCGATCAGCGGGATCATGAACTCGTGCTTTTACAGGATGAGCTCGAATTTGTCGAAGCATATATATTCCTTCAAAAAATAAGGTTCGGGGAAAAATTACAATTCTCCGCAAGCGTCGGGCTGCCGGGAAATCCAAAAGTGGTCCCCTTGTCGCTTCAAATGCTGGTTGAGAATGCCATAAAACACAATGAGATCAGCAGTGAACAGCCCCTGAAAATTTCAATTACATCTTCGGATGATCAATGTGTGGTTGTCAGGAATAATATCCGGAAGAAATTCGCTTCTGAGAAATCCACGGGAGTTGGGATCGATAATATCAGGAAGCGATATGAATATTTTACCAATAAGGCCGTATATGTTCACGAGGATGCAGAATATTTTACAGTAAAGCTGCCGGTTATCCTGGACCAATGAATTTCCGGCCAGAGAAGAAAATTTTTTGAACATAATGGTTGAAATTGTAAGTAACCGATGAAGGTACTGATCATTGAGGATGAACACCTGGCTGCCGCAAGGCTGCGGGAAATGCTGTTGAAGTATGATAGTAATATCGGGATCGAAGGAGTTGTCGAGTCGGTGAAGTCCGCCATTTTATGGTTCGAACAACACGATAACCCCGACCTTGTTTTCATGGATATCCAGCTTGCTGACGGACTGAGCTTCGATATCTTCGAAAAGGCAAAGATTGTTTGTCCTGTAATTTTTACTACGGCTTATGAGGAGTATGCTATCAAAGCTTTCAAGGTCAACAGCATCGATTACCTGCTTAAGCCGATTGACCAGGAAGAACTGAAAGCCTCTATGACCAAATTCCTTAACCTATCTCTTTCGGAAACAGTGCCCCGGGCTATTGACCCGAAAATCCTGGACACAGTCAGGGATCTGATCACCCATAGATACAAAAGCAGGTTTAGCATAAAGCTTGGGGAACATATCAAAACGGTAACCGTTGAAAGCATCCTGTTTTTTTTCAGCTTTGAAAAGGGGACATTTATCCAGGCCGACGATAATAAGCGTTACCTGATCAATGATACGCTGGATCAGGTAATGGAAGCAGTTGACCCCCATAAGTTTTTCAGGCTTAACCGGAAATACCTGGTCTCATTCCGGTCCATTTCCGATATCATCACCTATTCAAACAGCCGGCTGAAGATAAGCCTCAAGAATTCCGATGACACACAGATCCTGGTGAGCAGGGAAAGAGTTGCTGAATTCAGGGCATGGCTGGATAGTTAAAATGGAAGCGTTCAGACGGTTTGAAACCGTCAGACCGCTGGTCCGCCAAATTACTCTCTCGTCCTCGTCTGAGCGCTGTGAATACGGGGGCGTTTGAGATGTGCGTATCTAACGCATTATTATCAACAAGTTGATCATGGTGATTATTTTTAAATTTTTTTCAGGCGTTCGAAACGCCTTTCTCGCACACCCTCGTCAGGAGACGAGGGCGAGAAGGGGACCGAGCGTTAAAAACTGATCCGGTGGATCAGTTTAGTGAGGGGCCAGCCTGCAGGGGGGACCGAGCGTTAAAGAGGCTGTCTCAAAAGTCTATTATTTATTACTGAAAAAGTGAAAAAAGAAAAGGGAGATTTCGCTCCCTTTTCCGCATAAGTTTTTATAACTTATGCTATGCTTAATAATCTTAAATCCAAGATAATATTTAAGACTTAC
>DATDPY010000116.1:0-2699 GCA_035292565.1 Cyclobacteriaceae bacterium
AAACAATCGTGCAAATAAAATTGGATAAAATCCAGACGTGTAATCATGAAATTTTGGGCACCGTCAAAAATAAAATGATAGATCAGAGTGGTATAAATGAAACACTAATCCTCAATTTTTTTAATTATCAAGGACTCCCTAAATAGTTTTTTAAAAATCTGCATTCCCCGGCGTCCTCGGGAATGGAATAACGTCGCGGATATTGCCCATGCCCGTAATGAATTGCATGAATCTTTCGAAGCCCAGTCCAAATCCGCTGTGCGGGGCTGTGCCGAACTTCCTGGTATCGAGGTACCACCATAGGTTTTGTTCGCTGATTTTCAGTTCCCTGATCCGGTTAATGAGGGTTTCGTATCTTTCCTCACGCTGCGACCCCCCTACAATCTCACCGATACCCGGGAAGAGTATATCCATCGCCCGCACGGTCTTGCCATCCTCATTCTGCCGCATGTAGAATGCCTTGATGTCTTTTGGGTAATCAACGAGTATGACGGGCTTCCTGAAATGCTTTTCCACGAGGTATCGTTCATGCTCAGACTGGAGGTCAACGCCCCAACGTTCGATTACATACTGAAATCTTTTATTTTTATTGGGCTTTGAGTTCATCAGGACTTCGATGGCCTGGGTATAGGTAATTCTTTCGAATTCATTTTCAACCACAAATTTCAGCCTGTCGATCAATGTCATTTCGCTCCGTTCTTCCTTCTTTCTGGCCAGCTCTTCTTCTTCGGCGCGTTTCCGCAGGAATTCGAGGTCTTCTGCACAGTTGGCGAGGGCGTATCGGATCAGATATTTAAGGAATTCCTCTGCGAGGTTCATGTTATCTTCCAGGTCATAAAAAGCCATTTCCGGTTCGATCATCCAGAACTCGGCAAGGTGCCGGGTTGTATTCGAGTTCTCTGCCCTGAAGGTGGGGCCAAAGGTATATATCTCCGCGAGAGCGAGAGCACCCAGTTCGCCCTCCAGCTGACCTGATACTGTAAGGTTCGTTTCCCTGCCAAAAAAATCCCTGCTGAAATCAATCTCCCCTTTTTCATTCCGGGGCGGGTTGCCGGGGCTGAGCGTGGTTACGCGGAACAACTCCCCTGCCCCTTCGGCATCGGATGCGGTGATGATCGGCGTATGAAGGTTCAGAAATCCTTTCCTGTTGAAAAATTCATGCACGGCAAAGATCATCGCATGCCGGATCCTGAAAATTGCCCCGAAGGTTGCCGTGCGCGGGCGAAGATAGGCAATCTCCCGAAGGAATTCGAGGGAATGTTTTTTTGGCTGCAAAGGAAATATTTCCGGATCACATTCGCCGAGAATGTTGAGTGTGGCTGCAATAAGTTCGAATGCCTGGCCCGATCCGGAGGACGGTACAAGATCACCGGTTACGGAAATGCAGGCGCCCGTGGTGACCCGTTTCAGCAGGTCATCGGGAAAAGATCCCGGGTTTACGACGATCTGAAGGTTTTGCATACACGATCCGTCGTTGATATTGATGAAGACTACATTCTTGCTCTCCCGCTTGGTCCTTACCCAGCCTTTGACGACAAGTTTCTTCCCCGCTTCGGTTAATTGCAATACATTCCTGATCTTGATCCTTGTATTCTCCATGTCATTCCGGGTAAGCGTACAGATAAAGAAATTTTTATGCAGATGAACGAGCGCAAAACAACACTAATTTGCCGTTTTTTTCAACCAATTCGGTGAAATATTATATTTTTGAATATATTAAGGATATAAGAATTTGATTATCCGGCCTTGGCATTATGCAGAAACTGGGATTGATACAAACGCTTCAGCAGAAGCTGTCTCCGCAGCAGATACAATTTATCAAGCTGCTGCAGATCCCTACGGTAGAACTGGAAACAAGGATTGAAGAAGAGCTTGAAACAAACCCCGCGCTTGAAGAGGGACCGGAGGAGGATGAACCGGTGGACCAGCGTGAAGAACCAGAGGTATCGGAGAGTTCCGGTGAAAGCGATGAACTGAATATTGAAGATTATCTCCAGGACGATTATGCCGGGTATAAAATGCAGGGCGACGGTATAAATCCCGACGACGATGAGCGGGAAATTCCCATACCCAGCACGAAGACCCTGAATGACCATCTGAAAGACCAGCTTGGCCTGCTGGGCCTCGACGATCGTCAGCAAGCCATCGGGGAGCAGTTGATCGGGAGCATAGAAAGCGATGGTTACATACGCCGTGAAATGGAAGCGATCGTAAATGACCTCGCTTTTTCACAGAACATCGAATCCAGTGTCGGGGAACTGGAGGAGGTCCTCCTGAAGATCCAGGAATTTGACCCGCCTGGCATCGGGGCAAGAACCCTGCAGGAATGCCTTCTCATCCAGGTGAGGCGAAAATATGAGGAAGATGAGGATGCAAAGGCGGCGCTGAATATCCTGGAAAATTGTTTCGATGATCTTTCACGAAAACATTTCGACAAAATTATCAGGAAGCTCGGGATATCCGAAGCGGACCTTCGCGAAGCCATAAACCTGATCACGAAACTGAATCCGAAGCCAGGGTACACGGGATCCGATTCTTCAAAGGTCCAGTACCTGATGCCGGATTTCATCCTCGTCAACACCAGCGGCAAACTTGAACTGTCGCTCAATTCAAAGAATGCCCCGGAACTCCGGATCAGCCGTTCTTATTCCAACATGCTCCAGGCATATGATAAAAGCAAGACCAAGGACAAACAGCTC
>DATDPY010000117.1:0-6617 GCA_035292565.1 Cyclobacteriaceae bacterium
CATGGAACAACTGATTAAAACTTATTCCGAGAAAAAGAGCATTCTCGGTATCTGCCTGGGACACCAGGGAATTGCGGAGGTTTTCGGAGCACGGTTATTTAACCTGCCGGTTGTATTGCATGGAGTTACAAAGACCGCCATGCTTACCAGCGATTCCGAGCTTCTCTTTAAGGGCATACCCAGGAAAGTGAGAGTTTGCCGCTACCATAGCTGGGCTGTGGATGCAAACTCTGTTCCCGACGACATGGAGATTACCGCTGTTGACGAGGAAAACGTTGTGATGGGCATCAGGCACAAGAAATTTGACGTCAGGGGGGTACAGTTTCATCCCGAAGCATATCTTACCGAACACGGAATGGAGATGATCCAAAATTGGCTGAAAAATTAAAAGATAAAATGAAAGAAATACTCAACGACCTTTTCGAGTATAAATCGCTCGACAAATCGATGGCGAAAGAGATCCTCAAAAATCTTGCGCAGGGTGTTTATAACAACAGTCAGGTCGCCTCATTCCTCACGGTATACCTGATGAGGAGCATTACCGTCGATGAACTGGAAGGTTTCAGGGAGGCCATGCTGGAGCTTTGTGTGCCGGTGAGTCTTGCTGATTATGATCCGATCGATCTCTGCGGTACAGGCGGTGACGGGAAAGACACATTTAATATATCTACTCTTTCCGCCTTTGTTGTTGCCGGCGCAGGAGTGAAAGTGGCAAAACATGGCAATAACAGCGTTTCCTCGGTATGCGGGTCTTCCAATGTTCTGAATTATTATGGTTGCAAATTCACCAACGACCAGGATAAACTTAGAAAAAGCATCGAAGGGTCCGGTATGGCTTATCTTCACGCCCCGCTTTTTCACCCGGCCATGAAAAATGTGGCCCCGGTCAGGAAAGAGCTTGGCGTAAAAACCTTCTTTAATATCCTCGGGCCAATGGTCAATCCTGCCTTTGTAAAGAAACAGCTCGTCGGCGTATTCAGCCTCGAGATGGCCCGACTGTATGGATACCTTTACCAGCGGCTTGGCAGTGATTTCATTATCGTGCATTCCCTCGACGGGTATGATGAAATTTCGTTGACCGGCCCCATAAAATTTATCAGTAAAGAAGCAGAGAAAATCATCCGTGCTTCCGACCTGGGTCTTAACCCCGTCACAGCCCAAAGCCTTAAAGGAGGCTCCTCCGTTGAAGGATCTTCAAAACTATTCTTAAATGTACTCGAAGGAAACGGGACGAAGGAACAAAACGACGTTGTAACTGCCAATGCGGGGCTCGCTATTTATTGTGCAGATAATAAAATATCCATACCGGATGCCATGATGAAAGCCAGGGAATCGCTGGTGTCGGGTTCGGCCCTGAAAGCATTTAAAAAATTCCTTGAATTGAACAATAACTGACATGAATATCCTGAGCGAGATCGCTGAATTTAAAAAAAAGGAAGTCGAAGAGAGGAAGGGCCTTTACCCGGTTAAACTTCTCGAGAAGAGCATACACTTCAATGCTCCGGTCGTATCATTGAAAAAATATTTGTTGCGTGATGATAAATCGGGAATCATTGCTGAGATCAAACGGAAATCCCCATCCAGAGGGATGATCAACCGGTATGTTTCCGTGGAAAGGACTTCCGTTGGTTATATGATGGCAGGAGCTTCAGCATTATCGATCCTTACGGACGAAAAATATTTTGCCGGGTCCAATGCTGACCTGTCAACGGCCCGGAAATTCAACTTTTGCCCGATCCTGCGAAAAGATTTTATCATTGATGAATACCAGGTCATTGAAGCGAAATCGATCGGCGCTGATGCTATCTTGCTGATCGCAGCGATGCTTTCGCCTTCAGAAACAGGGAGGCTTGCCGGACTCGCCCGTTCCCTGGGCCTGGAGGTCCTTCTTGAAATACATAACATGGATGAATTATCGAGCCATGTTACAGGCGATGACTACCTGGTTGGGATCAATAACCGCGATCTTAAAACTTTCGAAGTAAACATCGAAACTTCCCTCAGGCTGGGTTCAGAGCTTCCGCAGGACGTGATAAAAATTTCGGAAAGCGGTATCAACTCCCCGGAGGCCATAATTAAACTAAAAAGCATAGGATTCGCCGGCTTTCTAATCGGCGAATATTTTATGTTGCACAGCAGGCCGGAAAAAGCCTGCGATGAATTCATCAGGGATCTGGAAAGACTTGAAAAAATACATACCGTGAAAAATGAAAAACCTGATGCTTAAGGTCTGTGGCATGAGAGATGCCATGAATATCAGGGAAGCAGCCCAATTAATGCCCGATTTCATGGGGTTTATTTTTTATCCGGCGTCGCCAAGATATGTAGGGCAGGAAAATATTTCGGACAGGTTGAAGTCACTCCCGGGGAAAATAAAAAAAGCGGGAGTATTCGTCGACGAAAATCCCGGATCGCTTGTCAGCATCATGAATATAAACGACCTGGATATTGTCCAGTTGCATGGAAATGAGAGCCAGGGCTATTGCGAGCTTTTGAAGAAGGAAGGGCTGGTGATCATGAAATCGATAAGGGTCGGTAAGGAGTTTGATTTCCGCGATATGGCACCCTTCATCGGCGTGGCTGATTATTTCCTGTTCGATACCAAGGGCACAACTTACGGGGGTACGGGGGTTCCATTTGAATGGGAAGTCCTGAACGACTATCCGTATGAAGTTCCTTTTTTCCTCAGCGGGGGCGTCGGCATTGAAAATATCGACGGTGTGAAAAGGCTCCGGTCGAAACAGCTGATGGCGATCGATGTGAACAGCCGCATTGAATCGGCTCCGGGGATTAAGGATATTGAAAAATTAAAAATATTGCAGGCCAGATTAAAAGGACAGTTATCATGATCACGGCAAACACGAAATTCCAGGTATCGCCTTCCGGCTACTACGGCATCTTTGGTGGAGCATATATCCCGGAGATGCTGTATCCCAATGTGGAGGAGCTGCGGGAAAATTACCTCGGCATTATCAATACTCCTGAGTTCAGGACGGAATTTTACAGCTTGTTGAAGGATTATGCCGGCAGGCCGACACCTTTATATTTTTCCCGGCGGCTTTCGGAAAGGTATGCAACAAATATTTTTCTGAAAAGGGAAGACCTGTGTCATACGGGTGCGCATAAGATCAACAATACCATCGGCCAGATCATCCTGGCAAAAAGGCTGGGCAAAAATAAGATCATCGCCGAAACCGGGGCCGGACAACACGGGGTTGCCACGGCCACCGTTTGTGCTCTGATGGGGATGGAATGCATCGTATTTATGGGCTCCGTCGATATACAAAGGCAAAAGCCAAATGTGGAAAGAATGAAGATCCTCGGCGCGGAAGTTCGCCCGGCAGAAAGCGGGAATAAAACCCTTAAGGATGCAACCAATGAAGCCCTCCGGCACTGGATCAATAATCCGTCGGATACACATTATATTATAGGGTCGGTGGTCGGGCCGCACCCATATCCCGATATGGTAGCCAGATTCCAGTCGGTTATCAGCGAGGAAATGAAAACGCAATTGAAAGAGAAGACAGGCCATGAGAATCCGGATTGCATTATCGCCTGCCTGGGCGGCGGGAGCAATGCTGCCGGGGCTTTTTATCATTTCTTCGATAACCCCGGCGTGAGACTGATAAGCGTGGAAGCGGCCGGAAAGGGGATTGACTCCGGAGAATCCGCGGCTACTACTGCTCTCGGAAAAACAGGCATCATCCATGGAAGCAAGACCCTGCTCATGCAGGATGCAGACGGCCAGGTGATCGAACCTTACTCGATATCGGCCGGGCTCGATTATCCGGGTGTGGGACCGCTTCATTCCCATCTCGCCGAAACCGGGAGAGCGGAATTTTATTCCGTTACCGACGATGAGGCCATGAAAGCAGGTATCTTGCTTAGCCGCCTGGAGGGAATTATCCCGGCCATCGAGTCGGCTCATGCCCTGGCTATTCTCGAGAAATTAAAATTCAAGAAATCCGAGCGGGTGATCGTAAATCTCTCAGGCAGGGGCGATAAAGACCTGGATACTTATATCAGGTGGGGCGGTTATTAAATGATTGGAATGATGAACAAGATTGAACAACTTTTTTCAGACAGGAGCAATGGAAAATTATCGGTATATTTTACCGCAGGATTCCCAAAATTGAACGACACGGCCCCTGTCATGAAGGCCTTGCAGGAATCCGGAGCCGATATTATTGAAGTGGGTATCCCTTTTTCCGACCCGGTTGCCGATGGACCAACCATACAGTCGAGCAACAAGCAAGCCCTGGGGAATGGCATAGGCCTGAAGTTGATCCTTCAGCAGATTAAGTCGGTTTCTGCGGAGATGAAGATACCGGTAATCCTGATGGGATATCTTAACCCCGTATTCCAGTACGGGATTGAAAAGTTCTGCAGGGATGCGGCGGATGCCGGTGTCTCGGGTGTGATCATCCCTGACCTGCCGTTGCAGGAATTCCGGGACATGTATGCGGACGTATTTGAAAAATATGACTTGTTGAATATTTTCCTTGTTACACCTCAGACTTCAGAGGCGCGGATCAGGATGATCGACCAGTTGTCCAGGGGATTTATCTACCTGGTATCGGCTTCCAGCACGACCGGCGCCAGGAATGGCTTATCGCAGGAGCAGATATCCTATTTTTCCCGCATCGGAGGAATGAAGCTGGTAAATCCAAAATTGATCGGGTTCGGCATTTCAGATCATTCGACTTTCCTCACGGCATGCCGCTATGCAGAAGGTGCAATTATCGGCAGTGCATTTATCAGGATGCTGGAGCGATCAAACGACCTTGAACATGATATCCGGAAATACATATATTCGGTGAAAGGGATAAACTGAAAGGAATGATCATACAATTAAATAAAGGGATCACGGTCGGGGAGCGGGCATCAATCCTCGAAAAATTGAAAAAGCTTAAGTATAAATCGACGGAAGTCATCACACAGGAAGGGGAATACCTTGTCGGGATTGGGAAAAACGAATTTGACATACGCGATATAGGTCTGATGCCGGGGATCGCCGACATTCACCGGGTTACGGATAATTATAAACTTGTCTCCTCGAAATGGAAGGTGCGTCGCAGCCGGATCGACCTGGGTGATGGGGTCCTGATCGGGGAGGGCAGTCTCGCTATCATGGCCGGACCCTGCTCGATCGAGAGCGAAGAAAATATTCAAAAAACGATCCGGCATCTCAGGGATAATGGCATCCGGATCATGCGGGGAGGTGTTTATAAACCCCGGAGTTCTCCTTATTCTTTCCGCGGGCATGGTCTCGAAATGCTCAGGCTCTGGCACTCGCTGACAAAGCCGGAAGGGATTAAAATAATTACGGAAGTGATGCAGGTATCGCAGATCGCGCCCATGTATGACTACGTGGATATTTACCAGGTCGGGGCAAGAAATACACAGAACTATAATCTCCTCGACGAGCTTGGGAAAACCGATAAGCCGGTTATGATCAAAAGGGGTATTTCGGGGACAATTGATGAGCTTTTGTATTCGGCGGAATATGTTTTTTCCGGAGGGAACGAAAGGATCATATTATGTGAGCGCGGCATTCGAACCTACGAAAATGCCGCCAGGAACACCCTTGACCTGAATGCGATCCCGGTCCTTCTCGGGAAAACCCACCTTCCGGTGATCGTGGATCCTTCCCACGGAATCGGGATCAGAGATTATATCGAACCGATGGCGCTTGCGGGAATCATGTGCGGGGCCGACGGTATAATTTATGAAACGCATGAATTGCCTGAGGAGGCATTATCGGATGGCCAGCAAACCGTAGATTTCAGGGAATCGGGCAAAATGGTTGAAAGAATTCGCAAGGCTTATTCGCTTCGGAACAATATGTAATGGAATAAGGAACAGGATGACATAATGAAGATCGCGATCATCAAATATAATGCCGGCAACGTGCTCTCGGTAACCAATGCCCTGCGCAGGCTTGGAATCGATCCTGTGGTTACCGACGACCCGGCTGAATTAGACCGGGCCGATAAGGTTATCTTCCCCGGTGTAGGTGAAGCAAGCACCGCCATGAACTATCTTATTCAGAGAAAGCTTGATCAGGTCATCCTCGGCCTGCGACAGCCTTTCCTTGGTATATGTCTGGGATTGCAGGTGATGTGCAGGCGATCCGAAGAGAACGATACGCCATGCCTTGGTATCTTCGACCTGGAAGTGAAGAAATTCCCGCCTCTCGACAAAGTGCCGCACATGGGATGGAACAGGATTGAGGTATCGGGAAATCCTTTGTTCAAAGGGATGGAAGGGGATATTTTCCTTTATTATGTACATAGTTATTATGCCGAACCCGGTGCCGACACCATCGCCACAACCAATTATATCGTTCCATTCAGTGCTGCCTTGCAGAGAGATAATTACTATGCGGTGCAGGCCCATCCCGAAAAAAGCGGGCATGACGGGGCGCTCATTCTTAAAAACTTTTTAAACATTTAATCATGGAGATCATACCTGCAATCGATATCATCGACGGGAAATGTGTCAGGCTGACCCGGGGTGATTATTCAACAAAAAAGATCTATTCCCCAGACCCCCTGGAAGTAGCCCTTGAATTTGAGAATGCCGGAATCCGGAGGCTCCACCTGATTGACCTTGAT
>DATDPY010000118.1:0-3130 GCA_035292565.1 Cyclobacteriaceae bacterium
GAATATCATTTCGATCACAGGATGGACTGGAGCGGATCGGGGAATTCGATCGACGACGCGGTAAGGGCTGTCACCGGCAAGAATGAAGCGATCAACCAGGCAAGCTATAATTCAGGCGAGATCTATGCCAGGCGGATTACCCCTGCATGGTACACCGTGGAAAGGATCTATTATAAAAGATCGAAACACGACCAGGACCTGGCTGAAGGAGCGCGGATGATGGAAATAAACGACTGGGACCAGGCCATCGAATCTTTAGACCGTGCGGTGAAGAACGGCAAACGTAAAACCAGGGGAAGGGCTGCTCATAACATGGCTGTTGTGTATGAGATCCTGGGTGATCTTGATAATGCCAAAAAATGGGCCCAGGATGCTTATGCCAAATACAGGAACAAAAAGTCAAAGTACTATCTCTACGATCTGAACGATAGGATGGCCGACCGCAGGCTTCTGAATCATCAGTTGGAAAACTAGAATTCTACTTACCCCGCATCTGGTCGTAGCATCCGCTGCGACATTTAACTGTGTAAAACCAATGCCTGGTCGTTGCATCCGCTACGACCTTTGCTGCTTCCTAAGGGTTATAAAACGCCCCGGATAAGGCTTAAATATGGATTTTATATATTTGGAACACTTTTTGTTTTACCTTGCCTTGTAGGAACCAAAATAATACGAATATGAAAAATATGATTACTATAATCCTGATCTTATCGGTGATGTCTGTCGCCGGATGTATCAGCAATGAAGGCCCGGCAGGACCTCGCGGACCGGAAGGACCGGAAGGCCCGGCAGGACCGCAAGGCGAGCCCGGTGAAAGCAGCTATATTTTTGAATTTGAAAACCTGAATTTTACTTCGCCGGATTACGAGATCTATCTCGATTACCCCAATGATTTCGAAGGTCTTGCTTCCGACGTCGCCCTGGTTTACCTGTTATGGGGAGTTGAAAATATCGACGGCACCGATGTCGAGATCTGGAGACAGCTTCCACAGACCCTGCTGCTGGATGCCGGGCAACTGATATATAATTATGATTTTACACTCAATGATGTAAGGTTATTCCTTGACGCAACCTTTCCGCTTGATAACCTTACCGCCGTCGATACCGATGAGTGGGTGGCCAGAGTTGTGGTCGTTCCCGGCAATTTCTGGGCGACGGCTAGGATCGACCGGAACATCGGCTACTATGAACTTATCGATGCCCTTGGATTAGAGCATAAGCCAGTCACAGTTAAAGCCATGCAAAGAAGGTAAGTATTATCTTTTCATTGCCTTCCCCGCGATTATCCGGTTAAGCGGAAAATGTACAACGGATAATCCCGGGGAAGGCATTATAATTTTGAGTGAATTGTCTCTGAAATTTTTTAAACTACCAGAAAATAAACTCATCGGTAATTCTCAATTTGATGAGAGGCGAACTCAATTTCAGGCCAGGGTGCATCACCGACTTCCCGAAATAGGAAAAGTTGACCGTTTTCAGGAACAAATTATTTTTCCCCTGGGAATAAGACTGGTGGCCGGGGATTAACAAGGAGAGGTTAATTATCAAAAGGGTAATCCATCCGGGTTTCATCGATTTGAATATATAGGAATTATATACGGATTCCTGAATTCAGGGTTTCCTGGCGTTAACCGGGAGCAATAGTTCAGCATGCCATAATTATGAATAAGATCAGGAAATAAGCTGAAAAATCACCCGAAAATAATTTTCACAATTCAGGTTTTTGTTTATTCGGTCAGCGTCCAATAAAAAGTTGATCCGGCTGATAAGATTTCACAATAAAAGCCTTATCATTACGGTCATATAAAGATTTTTTTCTGACGCATTTTTTAACTGAATTTTTTATCCGGACATAACCAAATCATTTTTTAGAAAAACTCATTTTCAGGAGGTGACTATGACCGAACAGATCAAAAGAAGGGATTTCGTCAAAAAATTGTCGGCGGGAATGGTCTTCGCCGGCATCGGATTTGACATGGATTCTTGCGGCAAGAAAAAACCAGTAGGTACGCTGGTGAATAAGAAGAAAACCATCCATCGCCCGAACCCGAATGTGGCATTGGTCAAGGGCCCTGACCGAAAGACCAACATGTACGATGCCTTGAAATTGATTGAGAATGATATAAGGAATTCGATTGGCGACAAGCAGGTTGTCATCAAGCCGAATTTTACCCGTGTAAAGAAAGAGGATTGGCTGGCTTCAACCCATGTCGACAATGTTGAAGCTCTGCTGGAATTTCTGAAACCGATTTATAACAAGAAGGTGATTATCGCCGAAGGGACCGGAACCGCCGATCCTTTGGAAATGGCCATTGAAAATTATGGGTACGCCCGGCTGAAAGAGAAATATGATGTGGAGTTTTTTGACCTGATGAAGGATACCTATTCGACTGCTCACCTGATCGACGGCAATATCCAGCCCATGCCCATAGCAACTTCCAGCCTCCTGACGAGTCCGGATGTGTACCTGGTTTCCGCAGCAGTCATGAAAACGCACAGCCTCGCGCTCATCACCCTGGGTTTAAAGAATATCCTTCTCGCCGCGCCCATGAATTTCGGCGGCCGGAAGAATGAAAGAAGCAAGTTGCATAAAGATCCGGTAAATAAAGATCCCAGGTATTTCAATTACAACATGTTCCAAATGGCTCAGTTCGCCTATCCCGATCTTGCCATCATCGACGGATTTGTTGGCATGGAAGGGGAGGGGCCGCTGTTCGGGGACCCGGTTGAAGCGGGCGTTGCAATTGCCAGCGCCGACTGCATTGCCGCCGACAGGGTTGGGGCGGAGGTCATGGGTCACGATTTCCGGCAGGTTGGACACCTTGTGCATTGCGCCAATGCCGGGATGGGTGAGGGAGACATAACGAAAATAAATATTCTTGGCGATGACGTATCGGCATGCAGAAAGTATTTCAAGCCGACAAAGGAGTTGGAGAAAATAGTCAAGTGGAGCTGAAAAATCAAGGGTTATGCTAACCCGTTCAAATCCGGCGCCTGACAGATGGTATTCGGCTCGGTCACTGATCATGTGAGATTTTTTAACTCATCGATCTGCGTTCCGAATGCGACATAGCCGGCAACAAGATTCAGGTTCTCCCATTCATTTCAGAATTTCTATTTCATTTCCATT
>DATDPY010000119.1:0-5408 GCA_035292565.1 Cyclobacteriaceae bacterium
CATCATTGCCGGAAGATGTGCAATACAAAGCCCTGAAGGAAATCCCGGGTTTTGAAAATGTGAAAATGTTTCGACCTGGGTATGCGATTGAGTATGATTACTTCCCCCCGGTTCAGTTGAAAAATACTCTTGAAACAAAGCTAATCCCAGGCCTGTTCTTTGCCGGACAAATAAACGGTACGACGGGCTATGAAGAAGCCGCCTGTCAGGGATTGATCGCTGGCATTAACGCCTGCCATAACTTACGGGGCAGGGAACCCTTTACCTTGAAGCGATCCGATGCTTATATCGGAGTTTTGATCGATGATCTCATCAATAAGGGCACCGAAGAGCCATATCGTATGTTTACTTCCAGGGCAGAATACAGGATATTGCTGCGACAAGACAATGCTGATCTGCGTCTGACGGAGAAAGGTTATCGGATTGGATTGGCTTCCGAAGAACGCTACAGGAAGATGATGAATAAAAAGGAACGCATCGATAAGCTCGTTCAGGAATTATCCAAAATAAAAATAGATCCTTCTGAAGTCAGCCTGGTTTCGGAAGATGCGCCCGGCCCGGTAAGGCTAAAAGAAAAAATTCCCTTACTCAAACTAATAAAACGGCCAAGACTAAACATTTCCAAAATTTCTTCAATGCATGATGGCTTGAAAAACCTGATCTCGGGCTTTGAAAATGACGTTATCGAACAGGCAGATATTCAGATAAAATATGAGACCTATATTGAAAAGGAAAGGAACCTGGTCTCTAAACTGGAGAGTCTTGAAAATTTCAATATACCTGACAATTTTGATTATAACCGGGTCAAAGCCCTGTCAGCAGAAGGAAGAGAAAAATTGAAAAGAATTAAGCCGGGTACTCTTGGCCAGGCATCCAGGATCAGCGGAGTTTCAGCATCCGATATTTCCCTTCTTATGATATACCTGCGGAGGTAAGATGTACGAAAAACTAGATAAGTGCCCAGGTTGTAGCAGCTCCAGCATTGGAAACCACTTCATATGCACTGACCATGTCGTTAGTGGTGAGAGTTTTGCCTTATCGGCTTGCCAGGACTGTGAGCTTGTCTTTACCAATCCCAGGCCCGTGAAAGACCTCATGGGTAATTATTACAAAAGTGAAAACTACGTTCCTCACACGAAAAGGAAAGGAGTTTTCAATCAAATTTACAGGGCAGCCAGATCATTAAATATCCGTAACAAACTCAAGCTATTACCCGGCGATTCTTTTGCCGGTAAATTGCTCGATGTTGGATGCGGTACCGGGGAGTTTCTTGCCGCGTGTAAAAAATCGGGATGGGATGTGACTGGGGTTGAGCCACATTTTCAGGCTAATTCGGCATCCGCTGAAATCCTGGGAATATCCATTCATACCGACATTTCTCAGGTGACCGGCGACAATACGTTTGAAGTGATTACATTTTGGCATGCGCTGGAGCACATTTATGAATTGCATGAAACCATTGATCATGCAAAAAGATTACTGACAAAATCCGGCAGGATTCTGATCGCTCTGCCAAACAGGGATTCTCTCGACGCAGGAATTTATGGTCCGTCATGGGCAGGCTATGATGTACCCCGTCATTTATATCATTTTAACCAGAATTCATTCTCCAGGCTTGCCAGGGAACATGGACTGAAATTAACCGACAAGATCCCATTGCGTTTCGACGCATACTTTGTAAGCCTGCTGAGCGAAAAGTATAAAACCGGAAGCAGGAATTGGGTCAGATCCTTTATAACTGGCTATAAATCAAATAGTTATGCCAATTCCAATCAAAAGAATTTTTCAAGTATCATTTATATATTAAAAAAGTGAGGTTCCTGGCAAACTATATTCTTGTTTTCATTTTATTGGAGTTCATTTTTACATCCTGTGCCAACATAAAACCTCCGCAGGGAGGGCCCCGTGATACGATCCCTCCATTCCTGGTGGAATCGATGCCGGTTAACAAAGCATTGAATTTTAAGGAAAGGTCAATCCGCCTTACTTATAATGAATTCCTCCGCATGGAAAATATCAAAAAAGAATTGATTATAACCCAGATGACCGACCTCGAGTATGAATACAAGTACAAAAAAAATTCGGTCGAGATCACTTTTCTTAATTCCCTTGAAGATTCGACTACCTATACATTTAATTTTCAATCAGCCATTAAGGATATCACCGAAGGAAATATTTCGGCGGAAAACACCTTTACTTTCAGCACCGGTACTTTCATCGATTCCATTTATATTACCGGATCGGTATCCGAACTTCTTACCAATAAACCCTTAAAAGATGTTATTGTCGGATTATACAGTGTTAATGATACGTTCAACCTCTTTGTGGGAAGGCCTATGTATTTCACCAAATCGGATAACGCCGGCAAATTCAGGATCGATAATATCAGGATAAGCAGATATTTCATTCAGGCGTTCAGAGATCTTAACGAGAATCTCGTTTGCGATCTTCCCAGAGAGCCTCATGGATTCCGGCTTGATACGCTTGACCTCAAATCGAATATCGATTCGATCAAGGTTTCCATGCAAAACCTGGATATACGGGAGTTAACGGTTCAGAAAGCCCTTCCAAGCGGAAAATATTTTGAAATAACCTTTAACAAAACCATTACTGAATATTCCCTGAATCCCCTGGATACCGGTGATTCAATCTTCTGTAACCTTATAGATAATGGAAAGGGGATCAGGTTCTACAATACAATCAAGGCGGACAGCGCGGGCGTTTATTTAAGCGCCATTGACAGCGTGAACAACATCCTGGCTGACACATTTTTTATAAAATTCCAGGACACGAAAAGAAATCCGGAGCCTTTCAATATCAGCATCGATCCTCCTGATAAGTCAAATATCGAACTTGATTTTTATGCAGATATCACCTTCAGCAAACCTGTTCGTTTCATCGATGCGGACAGCATTTACATCCGGTATGATTCTGCAAATATCGATTCGATAAAACCCGAAATCAATATTTTAATAAATGAGTTCGGAAGTTCTTTATCAATTTCGAAAACACTTAACAAGGACCTGATGACCGCCGGGAAAACCGGCGAAACCATTACGGCATCCACGACAAAGCTGCAGCAAAAAACTTTGACCGGGAATACAAAAGCTTCGCAAGGAATGAAGCTTTATTTTGGACGTGGCTCATTTATTTCAATTGAAAATGATACTTCCGGTCAAATGATCCTTAATTATAATCTTCGAAACCAGGAAGATTTCGGGATCATAAAAGGGTCGGTTACCACCAGCCATCAATCCTATATGATTCAGTTGCTGAATAAGGGCAGCCAGGTGATATCGGAATTAAATTCAATTGGTCAATTTTCCTTTAATAACATTTCGCCGGGTGAATACACGGTTCGGGTTCTGGTCGATAATAATGGAGATGGAAAATGGGACCCGGGGAATTTTATGAAAAACAGGATGCCGGAGGATGTTCATTTTTACCCGGGCATCCTCACCCTGCGGGCCAACTGGGAACTTCAGGATATAAACTTTACCTTTTGATAATTGTTTTAAATGTTGAAAACTTATGGATAAAG
The DNA here is from genome assembly GCA_035292565.1 of Cyclobacteriaceae bacterium. Taxonomy (GTDB): domain Bacteria; phylum Bacteroidota; class Bacteroidia; order Cytophagales; family Cyclobacteriaceae; genus DATDPY01. The sequence continues at coordinate 3,542 of DATDPY010000119.1, forward strand.
CAGTTGATCCGCCGGTTTATGCCCGGGCAATCACGTAAAAAGAAAGGTACTGTTGACAACCGTCCGATTTCATATGATTATAAACCTTAAAGTAAACATTCAACATCAAAGATTGATTAAATTCACCTGGGGATTTAAAGATGTTGATAAGTTGCAAGCTTCTGTTTACCAGGTATTTAAATAAAATACTTTGTGGAAAATATATGACTAAGCCTTGCTTTATCCACATTCCGGAAAATCAAATGATTTTGTCAAAAATTTTCAACATATCCACGAGCTAATAATAATAATAAAATATTAATTAATAATGAATATTAATATTACCCGGTTGATAACTATGGGTACTGTCCTGCCCGGGATGCCGGTTCTTGCATTTATTTTTTTAATGATTCCAGCAGCTGTTTTATCACAGGACATGGAATCGATAAACCTGGCCAACGAGTATTACCAGACCGGCCAACTGGAAAAAGCGAGAGAACTATATGACCGGCTTGTCAGAAAAAGCGAGAACGTTCCGCTGATACACGGCATGTATTTTGAACTGCTCCTGGGATCGGGGGATTTTGATCAGGCATCAAAACATATAGAAAGGGTAATCAGGGAAAACCCGGGCAATAAAATTTATCTTGTCGATAAAGGAATAATTCTCAAAAGGAAGGGAGACAGCGCCCAGGAAGCCGAATATTTTAAGAAATTCATCAAGGAAATTTCCACTGACGGACAGCAAAGCAGGTTTATTGCGCAATATTTTATTAAGAAGCAAATGTTTGATTATGCCATGCAAACGTACCTGATGAACAGAGCAGCGTCAAACGATGCGTTGTTATATTCTCTTGAGCTGGCCAATTTACACAGGATACTGAATAATAAGGAAGAAATGATTTCCGAATACCTGAATTTTGCCAGTCAGAACCCCAATAATATCAGCTATGTCAAAAACGTTCTTCAGAGTTCGCTCCAGGAAGATGGAGATATTGATAAAATTGAAAATGAATTGATTGCAAGGATCCAGAAGGAACCCGACAATAAAATATTTTCTGATTTATTGATTTGGGTAAATGTTCAGAAGAGAAATTTTTACGGAGCATTTATTCAAGCCCGGGCCTATGACCGCAGATTTGAAAGAAACGGGAATAAGGTCCTGGAGGTTGGTTTTCTTGCCCTGGAGAACAAAGCGTTTGATGATGCGGTGCAGATATTTGATTTCCTTTGCAATAATTATTCGAACACCTATTTATACCCGATAGCCAGGAGATACAAGATCCAGTCGAGGGAAGAATATGTAAGAAACTCATACCCGGTAAATCTCGAAGAGATCAGGAAGCTCGCCAACGATTACGAAGGCCTGACCAGCGAATTGGGCATAGGGCCTGCAGTAGCGGAAGCCATGTTTAACAAAGCCCATCTTCATGCTTTTTACTTAAATGAAATTGATTCGGCCATAGGCATTTTAAACCAGATTGTCAGGATCCCCAAAATCCATCCGGACCTGATAGCCCGCTGCAAACTTGTGCTTGGGGACATTTATATTCTTGCCGGCGAACCCTGGGAATCGTCCCTGCTCTATGCCCAGGTTGAAAAATCCAGGAAAGACACTCCCGTTGGATATGAGGCGAAACTGAAAAATGCAAAGCTGATGTATTTCAAAGGTGACTTTCTGCTTGCCCAGGAACAACTTGATGTGCTAAAACTTGCCACCAGCAGGGAAATTGCCAACGACGCCATGCATCTAAGCATATTTATCAAAGACAATATCGGCCTCGACACATCGGATTTCCTTCTGAAGAAATTCGCCGGCATTGAATTGATGCTGTTCAGAAATAAAAAATCAGAAGCCCTCGATTCTTTAATTGTCATGAATCGAAAT
>DATDPY010000120.1:0-5125 GCA_035292565.1 Cyclobacteriaceae bacterium
GGCCCATTTTACAGGACGGCCGTTTACACTCAAGGATACCTGGGCTTTCTCCGGGTCGAGGATCCTATATAAGGAATCGCCCGTTAGTTTGCCGGTTACCGTGCCAGGGACCCTGAATGCGATTCCAAAGTCTTCCGGCTCGTCGGGATCAACATGAATAACGGTTTTTCCATCCCATGGGTATCCGGAGTCCATGTTTAAATATACGCGTGTTCCTGCTGCTTCTATTACGGCTTTGTTGCTTATATACAAATTGACGTATATAAGATTATATTTTATCGCATAAATAAATCCCGGGATCTGCGGGATAAACCTGGCAATATTGGATGGACAGCAGGCGCATGTAAACCAGGGCTGCCTGACCGGAGTATCATAGTTCGCTGATGCTGTGCCGTCCGATTCCAGGGGGTTAGTATAAAAGAAGGACCTTCCATCGAGTCCAACGCCGGAAAGGAATCCGTTATAGAGGGTCCTTTCGAGAAAGTCAATGTATTTGCTCTCTCCGGTCAGTCTGAACATCCTGTCGTTCCACAATACCATGGATATGGCCGCGCAGGTCTCAGCATAAGCCGTGGCATTGGGAAGGTCGTATGGTTTTCCGAATGATTCGCCTTCTCCCCTCGCCCCTACACCGCCGGTAATGTAAAGCTTGTGATTGACAATGTCATTCCAGGTTGCTTTCAATCCGGCGTAAAAAGTAGTATCTCCCGTTATGGAAGAAAAGTCTGCTATGGACGAATAGAGGTAACCGGCGCGTACGGCATGTCCAACGGCCTCTCTTTGTTCCCTGACCGGTAAATGGTCCTGGTTGTATTCTCCACCTGATTCGCGATTCACGGTTTTGCCCCTCTGCTCAATAAAATACCCGGCCATATCAAGATATTTTTTGTCGTTTGTCGTTCGGAAAAGCTTCATCAATCCAATCTCGATCTCTTCGTGACCCGGAACGCCGCTTTTTTTACCTGGTCCGAAAACGTCACAAACCAATCCTGCGTTCTTCAATGCAATATTCAGTAAGGAATTTTTCCCTGTGGCCTGATAATGTGCAACTGCTGCCTCATATAAATGTCCCGCATTGTACAATTCGTGGCCGTAAGGTAGGTTCGACCACCGTTCTGCAGTCCCCCACCATTCGGCCAGCGGTTTGTCAGGATCAATGGTCCTCCAGGTTTCGAGGTAACCGTCGTCTTCCTGGGCAGCCGCGATGAATTCGATCAGACTGTCGAGATACCGGTCGAGTGCCGGGTCGTCATCAGTTGCAAGTGAATAGGATGCGCCCTCGATGATCTTATATACATCCGAATCATCAAATGGATACGTCGAACAGAATCTGCCGGCTTTCAGTCCCCCTGCAATCAAAAAATTATCAATTCTGCCTGTCTTTTCGCACATTTCAAATCCATAAGGTATTGTAATTTTTCTGTTGGTTTCAAGCCGTGTATTCCAGAAATCATCATTGACCTTCACTGAACTGAATGGTACAGGATCGATCGGGTAATCCGGGATTCCAGTATTACAGGAATAAAATGCTGTGCATACTGCAGGTATAATAATCAGGTAAAATGCATTCATTCCTCAGGATGGTTTGTTCGGATCCAATATAATAAAAATGCCGGATAAATATTCCAGCGCTACGGCAACATGCAGGTATTCAAACATCAGATAACCCGAAAATTTTTAGCCTGACCAGGGACTCGTAATCCTTGTATGACATTTTAATTTATTCCGATGGAATAAGTTCTCCTCGCCGGTTTGAATCACGCCAATAAAACAAAAGCGGCTGGATCCTTTCCCGGTCCAGCCGCTTATATAAAACTTAATATCTGAAATTTACTTCCCCAACATCGGGAATATAAAGCGGATTTCATCATCCGATGGATGACGCCCGTACTCACATAATTCAAAAGATTCAGCTTGTACCACTTTATTCCCTTTTTCTCCTCCGTACCACTTAACCAGCGATTTCCTGATCTCCGGTGTTATTGTTCCTGACCTGGTTTTCCCAAGCCATTCAAGTCTTTCTTTTTCCCCGGCCGGCACCTGGTCAAGCATCCCGACTGTCCAGGGAAGCCATTCGAACATCTGGCTGTTATGCCCCGCAAGTGCCTGAATCTTTTGTTCATATACATCACTGATATCAACGGCGATATACGGAATAAAGGGATTGGGTTTCAGGAACCGGTCTTCAACATATAAAAAAACAGGGTTTTTTTTCAGCGGCGGAGTATCCGGAGCAACATTGGGCACAATAACCATGTATGATGCGTCCTGCACAAGTACCCCGGTATACCGGTGGTCAGGGTGATAATCGTTGGTCCTGGGGGTGACAACTACATCAGCATTCCACTGACGTATTCTCCTGATCACTTCAAGTCTTACATCCAGGGTTGGCATCAATTCCCCGTCATGATGATCGAGAACCTCGTACTCAGCGATCCCGAATCTTTTTTTAGCTTCCTGGGCTTCTGCCATTCTGACTTTTGCCAGTTCTCCTCCGCCCATTTCGTGATGACCTGCATCCCCATTAGTCAGGGAGACAAATTTTACATTGTATCCCATCTTTGACCAGAGAATGGCTGTTCCGCCGGTAGTTTCATCACAGTCATCGGGATGGGCCCCGAAAACGATAATGTTCAATGGTTTCTGCTGTGCCAGCGAAATTGAGCTGATGCAAAAGATCAAAACGGCAATAAAGGCTTTTAGCATAAAGTATTTTATTTAAAATCTGGCAATGTATTATCGATGATCTGTTCGATCTCCTTAAAATATTTTACGGTCTCCACCTTCAACTCCATGGTCGCTTCCTCATCGCATACAATGATTGCCTTCCGATGCATTTGAAGCATGGATACCGTCCACATATGATTGACTCCTTCTTCTACCACCTGCCGCAAAGCCCGAGCCTTATGATAGCCATTGATGATCACGACAACTTCCCTGGCATCCATGACAGTGCCAACCCCGACCGTCAATGCCATTCTGGGGACCTTGTGGATATCATTGTCGAAAAACCTGGAATTTGCCTTGATTGTATTCAGGTTTAAAGTTTTAATCCTGGTTCTGGATGACAGGGATGAACCTGGCTCATTAAATGCGATATGACCATCGGGGCCGATTCCCCCAAGAAACAATTCAATACCTCCATTCTGGTTGATCTTATTTTCATAATCCTGGCATTCCTTGTCGAGGTTTTTGGCGAGCCCGTTCAGGATATTTACATTCTCTTCCTGGATGTCGATATGCTTGAAGAAATTTTCCCACATGAAAAAATGATAACTCTCCGTGTGATCGGGCTTTAGGCCCACATATTCATCCATATTGAATGTAACGACGTTTTTAAAGGATACCTTTCCCTTTTTATTGGCTGCAATCAGCTTTTTATAAGTACCCAGCGGGGATGATCCGGTCGGCAGCCCGAGCACAAATGGGTTTGTTTTGGATGGTTTAAAATTATTGATTCTCTCAACTACGTAATTCGCAACCCAGTTTGAAAGGGCTTCGTAATCCTGCCTTATGATAATTTTCATATGTATTAAGATTTAAAAATAGATTGTTTGTAAATGAATTGGGCCCCAAAATATCCAATTTTTGAATTTTTACCAACGATTCGGAATAATTGCAGCGATTTACAGGATAGCCAGCTCCAGGCGGGTACCAAGCGTCTGACGGTTTTGAACCGTCTGACGCCGTTGTTTCGGACGCCTGCCGCGATTAAGTTGTAGCAACCTGAGAATATTGATATTCAGGGGATAACGCCAGCTCAATTTTCGGATATAAATTCCTGGAATACCTCTTTAAAAGAACTTTTGAAAATGAATTATGTTCCGTATAAACCAGGTAAATTGAATATTGATCGGATTTGAATATTTCCAGTCCATCATTTTTTACATATGTATAGAGCTGGTAATTGACCACCTTCATTGGGGGAATTTCAATATCGTGAAATCGGTCGGTTACGGAGGTCATCCATGGAAGGGAGGTTTGTCGGGCGTTTAAAATTTCATATCTGAATCCTGAATATTCGCCTTTTAACAGGAGATGAAACTTACGTGGATTTCTATAAACTGATGAATAATTATGAATTCTAACCTCAAAATTTATTTTTACCCGGTTGGTTTTTTCCGTTATTTCACCTTTCTCCCTGGTATTCATAAGGCTATCCTGAAGGTAAATGATCCTGAAATTATTCAGATAGTATTTCACCCTTCCGAACCTTGTGAATTTTTTGAACAGATAACCGGTAATCAATCCCAGAATGATGGATACTATGGCAACAATCGATACATAGTCGCTAAAGTAAATAGTAGTCATAACATCTCATTTAATTTAAAATAAATGTCTCCTGTTTTTAAAAGAAGAGGTTATTCTAAATCCCTTCTAATTAGGCGTATATGCATTTAACTATAGCATTACGCTTTTCGCATATTTATGCGCGTCCGAAAGGTGATTCAGGTATTACCGGGGAGTGCCTGGTATGGATTAGAATAATGTAGTGCCGGAAATAAATCTACAACCTGGAATCAAATCTCTGACAAGGATCAGAGCCATACTATGATTTATATCATATAATTTAAAGCTGATCAATCAAAAATTACCCGTTCCTGATCTTACGTCCCTTGAGCCTCTCAAGGGACTCGAACCCTCGACCCACGCATTACGAATGCGTTGCTCTACCGACTGAGCTAAAGAGGCATTTTGGACAAAGTTATGTTATTTCATCCAAATTATTGGCTTGCCGTAACGGGTACCGGGAACTGAATGAAAATATCGTTAACTGCCTGTTTGATCCTTATGTTTACCTCGTCAGGCTTATCTCCCAGAATTCCTGTGCCTACCCCTTCCCATAATAATTTTTTTGTTTCCCCGTCGATTATATCGATGATAATGGATGTCATTTTTTTTGATATATCATCATAAAGCCAGGGATCGCGGCTCCAGTAATACGGATACCCGTATACTCCGCTGTTCCAGCTATATGGATCATAATAATAATTCCTGGGGCGATTTTCTGCCTCCCTCGAAGTGCCCCCCTGTATTTTTATGATCAGGTCAGCCTCCTGTTTGCTCATAAATCCCCTCTTCTTCATTTCTCCTGCCACTGCATCGAAAATCAATTTTTTGTTAT
>DATDPY010000121.1:0-7797 GCA_035292565.1 Cyclobacteriaceae bacterium
TCCTTCCTGTGAGGATAGCAGCCCGAGAAGGTGCGCAGGCCGGGGCAGAACAAAATGCATTGGAAAAATAAATCCCTGATCTTGCGATCCTGTCAAAGGATGGGGTCTCAAGTTCCCTGCAACCTGCAAAGCCGGTATTGATCCAAGACTGATCATCGGATATGACAAAGAGAATATTTGGCCGTGCTGATCCTGCATCATGTTCGCTCTTTTTAATTCCACATGATAATAACATGAGGAGGAGAAGGGGCAGGGAAAGGTTTTTCATCGGTTTATTCAAATTTTAGACTTACTTAATAACCGTCAGACCAACAGGACTCGTCAGACCAGCAGAACTCGTCAGACCAGCAGGGGGCTCGTCAGACCAACAGGGCTCGTCAGACCAGCAGCCCTGGTCAGACCAGCAGGGCTCGTCAGACCAACAGGGCTCGTCAGACCAGCAGGACTGCTCAGACCAACAACCCTGGCCAGACCAGCATACCAGGTAAGACCAGCAGGGCGCGTCAGACCAATAAATTACTTACTAACTGCCGCTTCGCTTTTAAAAAGCGGCCATTCGGGATCTGTCTGGTGTGCATTGGTCATGATGCCGGCCACTTTTGAAAGAATATCCGGATTTTTATCTGATAAATTGTTTTTTTCCGAGGGATCGGTTTCTAAATCGTAAAGTTCGATGGAGCCTTCAGGATTATCCCAAACATTGAGACGGACCGCTTTCCAGTTGCCTAGTACCACGGCTTGTTTATTATTTTGTTCGTGAAATTCCCAATATAGAAAATCATGCGATTTCTGGCTCTGGCCAAGCAGGGCAGGAAGGTATGAGATGCCGTCGATCCCTGAAGGTGTTTCTACTCCTGCGATATCACAGGCAGTGGGCAGGAAATCCTGGAAACCTGAGATATGCGCTGTTTCCGATCCTGCTTCAATATTTCCAGGCCACCACGCAATCAACGGCACCCTGATGCCTCCTTCGTACAGGTCGCGTTTGTGGCCCTTCAGAATTCCGCTGCCGTTGAAAAATTGATCCATTCCTGCCTCCGGTCCGTTGTCGCTTGTGAATATGACCAGGGTATTCCGGTCGATTTTCAATTCTCTCAGGAGATCCATGATCGAGCCAACCTGCCTGTCCATCCGCGTAATGGAGGACGCGTAAAATATCCTTTCCCGGTCCCAGTCTTTACCCCCATAAACCGCTGAATCGGGGGCCTCACATTTTTGTCCGTCAGGAGCCTCACCGTTAATGTGCGGAGCCGTGAACGAAAGGTAAAGATAAAATGGGTTACCCCTGTTCTTTCGGATAAATATCCGGGCTTCTTCGGCAAAGAGGTCGTTGGAATAATCTACTTTTTCTGTAGCATAACTCCCCATTCCTCGCGTCCAGTGAGTTTTAGGGAAATACTGAACTTTGTTTTTCAAATATTCTTTTTGACCATTCCTGTACAAATACTCCGGGAATGCATTGTGGGCATGAACCTGGTCATAAGAACCGTAGAACTCATCGAATCCTTGCCGTTGGGGATCGCCCATTGTGTTTTCCACACCCAATCCCCATTTGCCGACCAGGGCTGTCCTGTAGCCTGCCTTTTTCAGCAAGCCTGAAACTGTAATCGTACTTTCCGGTATCTGGAACTGCCCATAAGGTTCGGCTTCCTTGTTTCCCCTGACCACAGAATGGCCGGTATGCAATCCTGTCATCAAAACACAACGCGATGGAGCACATACCGATGTCCCGGCATAATGGCGCGTAAACCTCATACCTTCCCTGGCAAGCTGATCGATATTCGGAGTTTTGATTTCGGCCTGGCCATAACATCCCAACTCACCATACCCGAGATCATCGGCCATGATATAAATAATGTTGGGTGGAATATCTGCCTCTTTGCCGGATTTTCCCTGGCAGGCAAGGAAGAACAGAACTGGAATTATATAAAGTCTTGACATAGAAGGATAAATGAAATATTCGACTCATCAATTTAAACATTACATGATTTTTATTTTGATATTTATTCGGGTTTTTTCTATATTGAATCAACAACCAAATTTATACCAGCTATGAAAACCAGTTACAAATTTCCATTTGTTGCCTTATTATGGCTTGTTGTTTCATCCTGTCTTAGAGAAAGTGACCTCCGGAGGGAGCTTTCGTCTGTGACAGGCGTTGTGGTGAATCTTGGTATCGACATCACCATTAAAAATGCCCGGACTACTGCCGTCGAACCGGGCGGATTCCGGGTAGACATATTTGATTCCGAAAACGTGCCGGTAATTTCTTTCAGCCGGTATATGGATATGCCCGACACGATTGTGCTCGATCCCGGAGATTATTATGTGACTGCAAATTCCGGCGAACTTCTTCCGGGCTGTTTTGAATGCCCTTACTATCATGGAACCTCGGGAATATTTACCGTTAATCCAGAGGAGGTCACAACCACGGACTTAATTTGTTCTCTGGGAAATTGCAGGATAACGGTGTTTTATTCCCAGGAGGTTATTGCGAATTTTAATAATTACTATACCGTGGTAGCGAATGCCGATACCGCTATAACATTCGCCTTGAATGAATCGCGATCGGCATATTTCGACCTGAGCCCCGTTACCATTACATCCTACCTGGAATATCTGAAGCCCGACAGCACAACGGGCCAGAAAATAGTCAGCGGATCCATTGAGGAGCCGGCCGCGCAAAAACACTACCAGGTGCATATCGATGCCGGTTTATCTGACCCCAAGCTCGCGCTCAATATTGCTGTGGATGAAACAGAATATACCGAACTTATTTACCTGTCGGACAGCAGCGGGTCTTCGGGACCTGGAGGCATAGCTTATGGAAAGATCCTGGTTACGGAGATCATGTACGATCCGGTTTCCATGGCTGATACATATGGGGAGTGGTTTGAATTATATAATGCTTCCGCCGACAGTCTTGATCTTTACCAGCTCGTTATCAAGAGGGGGACGGCCAATACTCACATCATTACCGATCATATCATCCTGCCCCCGGAAAGCTTTATCGCCTTGGCAAAGACGGATTCCGTCTGCGCTATCGTTAATCAATATGTTTATGGAGGCAGCATTACCCTGCCGAATGCGGGTGATGTGTTATCGATACTGAATTATGGGACCGATGGGACAGACGGAACCGTTATCTCCAGTGTTGACTATACGACCGGATTTCCGGGCGGAACCGGATCATCGATTAGCCTCGACCCCCTGCATTTCCAGGTAGATGAAGCCAGGGTAGGATCGAACTGGTGCCTTTCAGTTTCGCAATTCAGCACAGGTGATTTTGGCACTCCCGGAGCATACAACGATCTGTGTAACTGATCTGTATAATTCCGGAACAATCTTTTTTTACTCAAGCACTGTTGCAGGTCTCAGGGCCTGTAACAGTGTATTTTTACTATTCTTATTATCTTGGCAGAAAATTCTTTTAAGGCATGATCGGCATTCAATTATTTTTTTCAATCATTCTTGCCACGGTCCTTCCCAAAACCGGGGAAATCGACCTCTGCTCTCCTTCCGGGAAGATCTGCATCAAGGTCAATACCGGTAACCAGGTAACCTATTCAGTGTTTTATGATGGGAAAATGATGATCGCCCCATCCAGAATATCAATGCAATTACCTGAAAAAACGTTGGGTAAGAATTCCAGATTCCGGAGAGCGGAGATAAAAAAAGTGGATGAGCTGATCATCCCCGTCGTTCCGCAGCGCAGGAATAAAATTAGTAATCAATGCAATGAACTTATTGTAACATTTCACGAAGACTTCAGTCTTACTTTCAGGGCTTATAACGACGCCATAGCCTGGCGAATGAATACTGCTATGAAAAGCGACGTGAAAATCATCGATGAACAGGCTGAGTTTAACTTTGTTTCGGGCCATGATCTGTTAATCCCCCTCGTTACCTGCCGCGACTCTGTTGATTGCTTTCATTCAAGCTTCGAAGAAAATTATTCTTACCTGAATTTCCCGAAGCTCGCAGAGAATAAAATGTGTTTTCTTCCGGTCCTGATCAATGCTTCAGGATCCCCTAAAATGCTGATCACGGAATCCGATTTACGGGATTACCCCGGAATGTGGCTTATGCCGCAGCCGGGGAAAGGGAACTCCCTGCGTGGAGTTTTTGCCCGGTACCCGCTTAACGAAAAGCAGTTTGGAGGGGACTATAAACAGATGCTCGTCACCGACAGGGCTGATTTTATAGCGCTGACCAGAGGAACCAGGGGTTTCCCCTGGCGCATCATCACGTTTGCCGAAGAAGATAAGGACCTGCTCGACAACGAAATTGTTTTCAAGCTAGCGGCCGAAAATGTTTTGAAGGATGTATCATGGATCGAAGCGGGATTCTGTACTGATGAATGGATCGTCAGCACCAATTTCTTCAATGTGGATTTCAAAACAGGGATCAATACCGAAACCTATAAATATATTATCGATTTCGCCTCGAAATTCAGGATGAAGTATATTATGATGGATGCGGGATGGTCCGATCAGAATGATCTTTTAAAAATCAATCCGGGAATCGATTTGCCTGAGTTGGCCCGGTATGCGAAAGAAAAAAATGTCGGGTTGATGCTCTGGTGCCTGGCCATGACGGTGGATCGGCAAATGGAGGAAGCCTTCTCACGGTTTGAAGAACTGGGGATCAGAGGAGTGCTGGTTGATTTTATGGACAGGGATGACCAGTTGACGGTCCGATATTATGAAAAGGTTTTGCAATCTGCGGCCAACCATAAACTTCTGGTGAATTTTCACGGGGCTTTTAAAGAAACAGGGCTGAGCCGGACTTATCCAAACCAGATTACACGGGAGGCCGTCCTTGGGCATGAATATAATATGTGGAGCGATCGGGTTACCCCTGAACATGACGTCCTGATTGCCTATATCCGGAATTTTTCAGGACCGATGGATTACGAGGGAGGATGCATGAATAATGCGCAGCCTGACGAGTTCCGGGTCATTTTCAGTAACCCCATGAGTCAGGGAACGCGGGTCCATCAACTGGCGCAATATATAGTGTACGTCAGCCCGTTACAGGTGCTCGCCGGAAATTTTTCCCAATATCTCCTGGAACCTGATTACGCACAGATCATTACGGGCATTCCCACATCCTGGGATGAATCCCTGGCCTTAGACGGACAGGTAGGCAGGTTCATTTTGATTGGCAGGAAATATAAGGATGAATGGTTCGTGGGCGCACTTACCAACCATGAAGCCCGTGATCTTTCTCTTTCGCTAACCTTTCTGGGAGAGGGCAAACATTCTGCGCTGATTGTACAAGATGGCTTAAATGCCGGTACATTTGCCGAAGATTACCGGATCAGAAGGATAGAAGTAAAAAAAGATGATTCGCTAAATATTCATATGGCGCCCGGCGGCGGATGGATGGCAAGGATCACTCCGGCAAAATAAAAAGATCATGGATATTTTGAGGAAGTATAGCCTTTTGGTGAGCATGCCAATCCTGATTTATATCACTGGTTGTGAACCAGGTATATTTTCCACCGAATCTGACCATTTTTATTTTGATCCGGTCGATGGCGACGACCAGCATAGCGGAACCAGCCCGAGTAAAGCGTGGAAGACTTTCAACAGGATTTCCGGACTTGAACTGGGTGAAGGTAATGTCCTTTATCTTCGCGGGGGAAACACAATTAACGGTACCCTGAAACTGAGGGATGTCAGCGCCACACCTGAAAAACCGCTTACGATAACTGCGTATGGGGAGGGGAGGGCAAACATAGATGCCGGCGATTCTACGGGGATACTCATTGAAAACTGTAAGAATATTGTCATCAAAAATATTAATATCAAAGGATCCGGGCGCTTAAACGGAAATGCCGGAAACGGTCTTGTATTAAAGTTTGTGGAACATGGGGATGTCGACAGTGTGGATGTATCAGGTTTTGTATGGAACGGAGTTCAGGTAACAGGAGGAAGTAAAATTTCCATAACGCATGTCTTCTCACATGACAACGGGTTTGCTGGGATCAACGTGGATCCGGGCAGGGATCACATATTTAAGACCGGGAAGGAGTTCAAGACAATGAAAGGGCTTTATATTGGATACTGCGTCGCAGAAAATAATCCAGGTTGCCCGCTGGTGAGAGATAATCACAGCGGAAGCGGTATTCTAATTTCCGGGGTAACCGGAGGGGTCATTGAATATTGTGAAGCGATGAACAATGGCTGGGACATGCCCCGATCAGGGAACGGGCCGGTGGGTATCTGGGCGTACATGTGCGACAGCATTATTATTCAGCAGTGTTATTCCCACAGAAACAAGACTTCAGCGGCGGGGAAGGACGGAGGGGGATTTGACTTTGACGGGGGCATGACCAATTCGATCATGCAATACAATCATTCGGCCTGGAATGAGGGAGGTGGTTTTGGATTATTCCAGTACGGAGGTGCGGCTGAGTGGTCCAATAATGTAATCCGTTATAATACCAGCCTGAATGATGGCGCCAAGAACAGCCAGGCCGGGATTCATGTCTGGACCGATCCGGAAGCAGTACCAATGAAAAATTGCATGGTCTATAATAACATTATAATCAGTAATCAAAAATCCGGAGTTAGGTTTGAAGAGGGATCTTATGAAAATTTTGTTTTTGAATCGAATATCTTCACATTAACAGCCGACAGCCAGAGCTTCATCAGCGGGGAATTCGCAGGGGCCTGGTTCAATAATAATCAGTACTGGTCCTTTTATCGCTCTACGCGTAATTTATCCCAACCCGAAGTCAGGTACGACCAGAATCCGATTTTCTCCGAACCGTCGATGGATTTCCCGATGTTGGGGAACTGAGGTCTGATAAATTGAAGTGCCGGTAATAGTCTAATACAATCATTCATGATTGGTTGGGAAGCCATTTAAGGATTGATGAAATAACAAATTAAACCTGACTGACCCGCTGCGGATAATACGCGAATGTATCTGTGAGTTTAAGCTCCTTTAAATCTTTGGGATAACTTCTTGAATGCAGCTTTAAAGGCAGCGATTGTTTTATCCAGTTGTTGCATGGAATGCGCATTGGAAATAAAGGCTGATTCGAACGGAGATGGAGGCCAATAAATTCCATTTTTCAATATCGAATGAAAAAATGACTTGAATAGCTCCTTGTCGGAAGCATTTGCCTCAGCAAAATTCGTTACCTCAAACGGGGTAAAATGAAGGCTGATCATAGATCCGATCCGGTTAATCCTGAAAGGGATATCAAAATCTGCAAGTTCGTGGATCAGTCCATCCTCCAGATAGGATCCTTTCCGTTCAAGTTCATCATAGATGCCCGGATTTTTTTTCAGGACGCGGAGCACTTCATTTCCGGCTGTCATCGCCAGGGGATTTCCGGAAAGCGTACCAGCCTGGTATACCGGTCCCGAAGGAGCGATAAGGCTCATGAATTTTTTCCTGCCGCCGTAGGCCCCAACAGGAAGGCCCCCTCCGATGATCTTCCCATAGGTCACAATATCTGGCATGATTCCGTATTTTTCAATCGCGCCGCCCCGGGCTACCCTGAATCCCGTCATCACTTCGTCATAGATAAGCAGGGCTTGTTCTTTATTGCAAAGTTTTCGTAATCCCGGCAGGAAGCCTTTCGCTGGCGGGATGCATCCCATATTCCCGGCTACCGGTTCAACAATAATTGCAGCAATCATCCCGGGATTAGCGTTGAAATAATCCCTGACGGATTTAAGGTCATTGTACGGAAGTATAACCGTATCGCTTACTACACTTTCGGGGACGCCCGGACTGCCTTGAATGCGGAGTGTACCGAAGCCGCTGCCTGCCTTC
>DATDPY010000122.1:0-8124 GCA_035292565.1 Cyclobacteriaceae bacterium
CTGATCGGCTCCTGCACGAATTCATCCTATGAAGATATCAGCAGATCAGCATCGATCGCAAGCCAGGCTGTCAGCAAAAAGCTGAAGGCCAAGTCAGAATTTACAATTACCCCGGGGTCTGAGCAGGTCCGGTACACGGTCGAAAGGGATGGTTATCTCGGGATATTCGAAAAGATCGGCGGAGTAGTACTGGCGAATGCATGCGGACCTTGCATAGGTCAGTGGGCTAGACATACCACCGATCCAAACAAGAAAAATTCAATCATCACCTCTTTCAACAGAAATTTTGCCAAGCGGAACGATGGGAATCCGAATACGCATGCCTTCGTGGCTTCGCCGGAAATCGTTACAGCTCTTGCTATTGCCGGCGACCTTTCTTTCAACCCAATGAAAGACACATTGATCAACGAAGAAGGAAAACAGGTTAAGCTGGATGAACCCACAGGATTCGAGATGCCGGCGAAAGGATTCGACGTAGCCGACAGCGGGTATAAATCCCCGGCGAAAGACGGCTCCCAGGTTGAGGTAATCGTAAGGCCGGATTCTAACCGACTTCAGCTTCTTCAGCCATTCCAACCCTGGGATGGAAAAAACCTGTCGGGCATGAAGGTCCTGATCAAAGCGAAAGGAAAATGCACGACCGATCATATTTCAATGGCCGGGCCTTGGCTCAGATTCAGGGGGCACCTCGATAACATATCCGATAATACGCTTACCGGGGCAATCAATTACTTCAACGACCTCCCGAACAGGGTGAAAAACCAGCTTACCGGGGAATATGGAACGGTACCTGAGGTTCAGCGGGCTTATAAAGCGGCCGGAATTGGCTCAGTCGTGGTGGGAGACCATAACTACGGGGAGGGATCATCCAGGGAACACGCTGCCATGCAGCCGCGTCACCTTGGTGTAAAGGTAATTCTGGTGAAATCGTTCGCCAGGATCCACGAAACCAACCTCAAAAAGCAGGGCATGCTTGCTCTTACGTTTGCGAATGAAACCGATTACGAAAAAATAAGGGAGGATGATAGCATCGATATTACCGATCTTACCGATTTTAAACCGGAAAAACCCCTCACCCTCCTGCTACATCACTCCGATGGTACCTCGGATACGATCCAGGCCAATCATACATATAATAAACCCCAGATAGAATGGTTCAAAGCCGGGTCGGCCTTAAACCTGATCAAACTAAGGGAAGCAAAATAACAAACTGATGAAGTACAAGATTTTCGAAGAAAATTCTGAGCTAAATTCATTTGTTGTATCACGGATCGTTCAAACCATCACTCAAAAACCCCAGGCGCTTCTCTGCCTTCCAAGCGGGGAAAGCCCGCAGGGAATATTCGAAGAATTGGTCAGGCTTGAATTGTCGGGCGGGATTGATTTCAGCAATGCTTATTTTGCAGGGCTCGATGAATGGATGGGCCTAGGAGTGAACCATCCCGACAGTTGCCTTAATTTCATGGATAAATATTTTTTCAGTCAGCTGAATATCGATGCATCGCATATTTATTTTTTCGACGGTGAGACAAACGATCCCCAGAAAGAATGCAACCGGATCGATCAATTTATTGCCTCCCGGAATGGTATTGATTTCATGCTTCTCGGAGTTGGGATGAACGGGCATCTCGGCTTAAACGAACCGGGGACCGACGCCTCCCTCTATTCCCATGTCGTGACGGTGGATGAAACGACAAAAGAAGTTGCCAGGAATAAATATTTCGACCTTCCGGTCGATCTCGACAAGGGCATAACGCTTGGATTAAGGCATATCGCGGAATGCCGTGAAGCGATTGTTATTATTAATGGATCCCATAAATCGGATATCGCCGTCAAAATTTTAAAAGGGGAAATTACCCCACAGGTCCCTGCGACCCTGGTCAGGGAAAATAACAATATCCTTTTTTGTCTCGACCGGCAAGCCGCTGCGAAACTTTGAACAGTAGCTTCAATCAATCTCTGTCGGCAGGGAGAAAGTTTACTGTTTTTTTGCCTTATATAATCCGGCAGGATTTGATCCCAATAAACTCGATTTCATCAGGGAAGCGGTAGCCAGGGATAATTTTTTAATGCCTGCACTACGGATAACTGGAAAATGGCGGAAACTATTTAGCTGATGACCCAGCGGGTCGAGGTCCGTATCGGTAATTGCCCAGCCGGGAATGTTCATCCGGTCGACATTTACCGGCAGGGAATACGAACGGAGAGATTTTATGCCATCGAGGTTAAAATAAAAATCAAAATATGACATGACCAGTTCCCGGATGGTCCGGTAAACCGGTTCTCTGAACCGTAGCGTCGTGAAATTCGATTTTGCTATTGCACCCCAGTTGTTTTTAAATTTATAAACTGCAATAACATGGTCGTCGTCGTTTTCAGCTTTCAGGTCAATTATCAGGGGCTTCCCGCCATGAAATTTCAAGCACGCGGCAGCAAAAAGAGCCCCTTCAAAACAATGCGCCCTTTTCTTCCTGATCACCCATCGCGGCGACTGGCATTCAATAACCGAATTGTACTCGATATCGTCAAGGAAAAGCTGAATCTTATGGGGAGAATCAATCTTCTTCAGGAATTCCGATTCAGCGGCGCTCCATAACTTTCTTGGGTCCAATTGCATAAAGGTTCATTAATAATTTTACAAACAAATTCGCAAATTCTGTACTGATTATTCCATTAGCTCCTCAAATTATTCATGCGAATTTGTCCCGGACAGACCGCCAGATAAAATAATTCCTTAAATTAGAGTAAATTGGCGGCTTGCACAACGATAATACTGTGCTGGAATTCTAAACACGATTCATATGGCAAAAGTTAAATCACAGAGACCGCGTACGCTTGATACCAAGCTTGAAAAAATGCTCAACAACCAGGTGATGATGGAAGGCAAATCCTCCGCATATTATCTGTCGATGGCTTCATGGTGCGATGTACGGGGATATATCAATTCCTCTAAATTCCTGTATAACCACGCCGAAGAGGAACGTATGCACATGCTTAAATTGTTCCATTATATCAACGATGCCGGCGGTCATGCATTGAGGGCGGAAATCACCGGGGTTCCGGTTGATTTCAAGTCGCTCCGCGAAATTTTTGACCTTATCCTCGGCCACGAAATCAAGGTTACGGACTCAATTAATGAAATTGTTGACTACAGCATGCAGATCAAAGATTTTGCAACCTTCAATTTCATGCAATGGTATGTTTCAGAACAGCGCGAAGAAGAATTGATATCCCGGCGAGCCGTGGAATTGTTTGATATCATCGGGGAGGAAGGTGTTGGATTATGGACCATTGATCAGGAGATCGGCAAATTAGAAGGAAGCGCCGACGAGGGAGGAGAAGCAGAATAACTCAAAAACATTTTCCCGAATATACGGATAGTTTCAGGGATGATGCCCTCGCAGATATTCCTGCAGGAGTATGATGCGGTTTCCGGTTTTCAGTTCCCCTGGAGATATTTCTTGGGAGTGATTCCGAATTGTTTCTTGAAGGCTGAAATGAAATGGCTGGAATTGGAATAACCTAACCTTTCCGATACCTCCTGCACCTGTAATTTTTTCCTGTCGAGCAGATCCCGGGCCGTATCCATCCTGTAACGCATCAGGCGCCCATAGATCGTTTCACCAAATATATTTCTGAAGTCGGATTTTAGCCTGAATTCGTTGGTTCCAACGAGCTTTGCCAGTTCCCTGATTGTCGGAGGATTTTTCATGTTATTGAGGATGATCTGCTCGGCATTCCTTATCTTTTCTTCCTGCAGGCTGTCGATAATATAGGGGCAGTGATTAACCCAGGTCTCTTCAGTCCGCGGACCATTCATATATATAGCAAGGAATTCGAGGATCTTGCTCTTTCTGAAAAAAGATCTGGATACATCATCAACCATCCCATGGGCCTGGAACAACTGGTGAATGCATACTTTGATTACTGGTGTCGCCGTTTTCTCCGAATAGTAGGAGTTTACCCGGAATCCCTTGAGATATTCTCTTGAGTTTCGGGAATTATCGGCGCTTTCTCCTACGAACAGCCCGAAAAATGAATGCAGTTTGCCTATCGATACGGCAATAACCTGTAAAACTGAATTCTTTTCAACCAGGGTATAAAGGTCCCAATCTTGATTAGGTTTTGAAAGCAGGAATGAATTCTTTTCGGTCAGTATATGTCTTGTTTCGGACAAAGGGCCGCGGACCAGGATCTTACCTTCCGGACAAAACAGGAAAATGATATAATTGCCGGCAACGGGGATCAGGAATGAACGTTTCGAATCTCCACCGGTTTCAGCCTCCAGAATAAACAGTTCTTCGTCTATTTTTTCAAACCTGCCCTTAAAATGCTTCTTCTGGGCGATTTCCATCAGCCCCTTTTCAACCAAGTCGATAGGCCTGGTATTGTCCTTCATTTGTGATTATTTAGCCTGCAAATATACCTTTCAACCATAGAAAAACAGGTTAAACGGACGCAATTTTATAGTTGCGGATAATTCTTCATGGGGTATTTTTATTACTTTTTGCGACATTTTCACCTTTAATACTGGAATATTTTTGTGGTAATGCTAGGCTCTATTAATTAAAATTCCTTGAGAATTTCTTTTTTATTGGCAGTAATTACGGTTTTAGCTTCAACAGTTTATTCCCAATCGAAAATTACCCTGGTTGATGCTGGTAACGGCGACCCCGTTGAAGGAGCGCTGGTAACCATTTCAGTAAGTAATGCTGAATTGAACCTGGTTTCAGGCGATGATGGTTCGATTTTGGTTTCGGCACCGGCTTTTCCCCTCCGGCTTACCATACGCCATCTGAATTATGAATTATACCAGGCCACATATCAGGATACAATGCCGGAAATATTGATGCTTGAACCGGCCAGGATACAATTAAATGAAGTTGTAGTAATCGGGCAGTATGAACCTCAGTCTGCGTCCAATTCGGTCTATAAAGTTAGAACGATCTCACGGGAAAGAATCGACGCCCAGGCGGCCAGTAATATTGCAGATCTTCTTACAAACGAGATGAATGTCAGAATATCGCATGACCTGACCCTGGGCTCGTCAAACATGAGCCTGCAGGGAATATCCGGTCAGAATGTAAAAGTACTCATCGATGGTGTTCCGGTTATCGGCCGCACAGGGAGCGAGATCGACTTGAGCCAGCTCAGCACCCAGAGCATTGAAAAAATCGAAGTGGTTGAGGGGCCAATGGCCGTCAGCTACGGGTCCAATGCCCTTGCCGGCGTGATCAATATTATAACCAGGAAAAGCTCCCTGCATAAAATCGACCTGGGCCTTACTCTGCAGGAAGAATCGGCCGGGAGAGAATATGATATTGACAAGGGCTTGCATAACATGAGCCTGACTGCAGGCTATAATATATCGGATAAATGGTATGCAGGACTTGACCTTGGAAGGAATTTCTTCGGCGGGTTCCAGGGCGCCGCAACAGGGAGGAACCAGGAATGGGACCCCAAAACCCAGGTCAATGGCAGCGCCATCATAAAATTTTCCCCCGGAAGCTCGGGCATGCATTACCGCCTCGATTTCCTCGATGAAACTATCAGGAGCAACGCAGACCCGGTTGGGCTTTTTCAGCCAATCGCCCTCGACGAGGTATACCATTCCAACAGGTATATACACCAGGTACAGGGAGGCGCGAAGATTCCCGTTCTCGGCAGGTTTAACGGCGTGGTTTCATTTTCAGATTACCGCCGGATCAAAACACAATATGCCCATAACCTGGTTACAGGAGAAAAACCGCTTTCTACTGCTTCCGGAGGCCAGGACACTTCCTGGTTTAAAACCTGGATATTCAGGGGCAGCGTTGTAAACGGCACCAGGGCAGACAGGATTTCCTGGGAAACGGGCTATGATATTAATATTGATCATACCGGGGGAGGCCGGATCCTTGACGGGCTCAGCCGTTCGATTGGGGATTATGCGATCTTTGCCTCTGCCGAAATCATTCCTGTCAGGCCGCTGAAAATCCGCCCCGGATTACGGTGGGCGTATAATACTGTATTTGAAGCTCCCCTCGTTCCTTCATTAAACCTTAAATGCCAGATCGCGGAAACCGCCGACCTCCGGTTCTCCTATGGAAAAGGATTCCGCGCCCCTACCCTCCGGGAACTGTACTTTGAATTCATCGATTCAAATCACAGGATATTTGGCAATGAAAACCTTTCCCCAGAAAATTCCGACCATCTGGATTTTTCATACACCTTGCTCAGGCAGCTGAGTAAATCGCTCCGGGGGCAGTCTGACCTGGATGTATTTTATAACAGTATCCGGAACCAGATCACCTATGGACAATCGGTTACAGATCCTTCATCCATCACCTTCATCAATGTGAATAAATTCAAAAGCTGGGGAGCCAACGTGGGACAGAAATTCATATGGCCCAGGTTTACCGGACAGGCAACGATCGGATTCACCGGCAGGTTTAATGAATTGTCCGATTCTATGGATCTCGCAAAATGGGAATATTCCCCGGAAGTCTCCTCACGAATAACCTATTCCTGGAGTAGCAGGGGTATGCAACTCTCCCTGTTTTATAAATACACCGGGAAGGTACCCCAGTATGCCCTCACAATCAACGACCAGGGAGAACAGGAAGCCTTCCTTGGCAGGATCGATGATTATCACTGGATGGATTTGACCGTCAGAAAGGATCTTTGGAATCATTTCAGTGTGACTGCAGGGATAAAGAATATATTTAACGTGACCAACATCTCTGCAACGGCACTTAATGGAGGAGGTCATTCCTCCGGCGATGGTCTTGCCATTGGCTATGGCCGCTCGATCGTTTTACGATTAACGTATAAATTAAACCCATGAAAAATATGAAAACCTTCGGATTATTATTGCTTCTTTTTTTATTCGGCTTTATGTTCCAGGCATGCAACCAGGATGATAACGGGCCAACGGTTCAACCTCCTTCAGAGGGGGCGATCATCGATGCGAATGTCGGGGGGCAAACACAGCCCAATATCGTATTTATCGACCTGAGCGACGAAAGGCAGGATTCTCTTAACCGCAATACCTGGGACCTTGCCTTCTTCTGCGGGGAAGGCTCTTTCGTTTCCCTGAACGTGGCAACAGAAATGCTGGCTTACAAGTTGGATCAGACCGATATCACCGCGGTGAATGCTGAAGATACTGCTGGCCTTGGCGGCAAACTCTCCCTGGATGCTATTTTTGCCGCAGCTATCGGCTCTAACTTACCCGATTGGCTGGCATCCGCAACAACCTGGACCGACGATCCTTCAGGGGACCTGACTAAAACCGCTATAAAAAGCGTGAGTGAAACGGAATCTGAAAATATTGTCTTTATCATCAACAGGGGAAAATCTCCCAATGGTTCCCCCAGGGGTTGGAAGAAAGTTAGAATATTGAGGCACCAGACCGGGTATACCGTACAGCATGCCGATATCGGTTCCGCTGATTTCGAGGAAGTTACTGTGCCTAAGGATTCGAAATACAATTTTGCCTACCTGAATTTCGACGATGGCATTTTGACAGCCGAACCGGAAAATTCGAAATGGGATATTGCTTTTACAACTTATACGGATCTAACGAATTTCGGACTGCCGTATAACATCCCTTACTTTTTCAAAGATTATGTGATACAGAACAGAAGCGGCGTTGAAGTTGCCACGGTGATGAAGGTATCCGACCTGGTAATGGAATACGACAGCCTCAAGATCGCCGACATCAGCGGGCTCACCTTTAGCGAAAAGGTCAACTCCATCGGAGCAAGCTGGAGATCCATAATACCCCAGGTTGGTTCAGCAGCCGTTAAAGATGACCGGTTCTTTGTAATAAAAGACGGTGATGGGAATTATTATAAATTATTGTTTACCAAAATGCTTAGCAATACCGGAGAACGCGGTTACCCGCAAATTCAGTATGCGCTGGTTAAATAGGTAAAGCGACACCACACTCACGCTACACACATCTACACCCAAACTATGGAATACATCCAGTATATCCCGATACTCACGACTGTTCTGTCGGTAATCTTCGTGATCAAGATCGGAAAACATTATGCGGCAAAGCCTGAAGCCCGTTACCTCCTTTGGTGGACCATTGGAGTAATCACCTATGGACTGGGCACGATGACCGAAAGTGTTAAT
>DATDPY010000123.1:0-5160 GCA_035292565.1 Cyclobacteriaceae bacterium
GTTATGGCGATAAAGTGTCATTTGTATCGACGGGGGGCAGCGCCCTGCTGGAATATTTTGAAGGCAAGGAGCTTCCCGGCGTAAAAGCGCTGGAATAACCGGATATTTTTTCTTTGAGCGACGTTCAATATACAAGGGCCAGGATGGTATTGATAATCCCGGCCAAATGATAAATATCATATCTTTTGCAGATGCGTTGATATTATTTTGTTTGGAATTGAAAAAACATATTAATCCCATTTAATGAATCTGAAAAATCCGATCGTATGAAGAAGTCAATGGAATACCTGGCGAAGGCAATGGAGTACCTCGAAAAATGCGAGTTAGAGTCTCCATATAAAAATTCGGTGGATATGGAAAGCGCCAAAAGGGCCCTCCAGATACTTGAACTTGAACATAAAATCGAAGAGGCCAAGCAGGGCCGACATTTTAAAGCTATGGAACAGTTTCAGAAAGAAAGGGATACAATCCTGGAAAAGATCTGTTGACCTTCACCGGATTATTAATCCTGCATCGATTAATCAGGGATAAATCAACCCACTTCAATTTTTGCTCTGCTATAATTTATTCCTCATTCACTACCCGGCTCGTGGTTGATCGATAATATATACCGGGCTTGTTTATGATTGGTCATTTAAAACCTAACTTTGAATCATAATATTCGCCTGTTAAATAATAATTCAATGGTAAAGGACCTGTGTGTTGCCGCCGCCCAGTTCGAGAACCGTTCAGGGGATAAGGAATATAACCTTTCGGTAATTGATGAACTGTCCTCCAGGGCCGGCCGGCTGGGTGCCAGAGTGATACTCTTTCACGAACAATCCGTCACCGGATATACCTTCCTTAAGGGATTGGACCGGGATGGACTTAGGCGCCTGGCCGAAGATATTCCCGGGGGAGCCAGCCTTACCAGGCTGATGGAAATATCAAGCCGCCATAATATTGCCATCATTGCCGGAATACTTGAAAAGGAAAATGAAAAGATATATAAGGCAATGGTATGCGTTTCAGGAAATAAACTTCTTGCTAAATTCAGGAAGCTTCATCCGTTTATCAATCCCGGCATATCGCCTGGCAACGAGTATGTCATCTTCGATATTGACGATTGGAAATGCAGCATCCTGACCTGTTATGACAATAATGTCATAGAAAACGTACGTGCAGTAACTCTGCTGGGAGCGCAGATTCTTTTTGCTCCTCATGTTACCATGTGTACGCCATCGCCCATGCCTGGCCGGGGTTTTGTAGATCATGAACTCTGGAGGAACAGGCACAGGGATCCCGTAACCCTGCGGATGGAATTCGACGGCCCGAAAGGAAGGCAATGGCTGATCCGTTGGCTGCCGGCGAGGGCCTTTGATAACGGGATCTATATCGTATTCAGCAATGCCATTGGCATGGATGGCGACCAGCTTAAAAACGGGATCGGGATGATTCTCGACCCTTACGGGGAGATCCTTACGGAAACCCGGAGCTTTGAAAACGAAGTTGTTGTTGCCCGGTGCACTCCGGAAAAACTGACCCTGGCAGGGGGATATCGCTATAGGAATGCCAGGAGGCCGGAATTATATAAGGAAATATTGTCGCAGCCAAATGACTCTGTGGTAAAGCCGGTTTGGATGCAATGAGTTCAGACCCCGTCTGACGGTTATAACCGTCTGACGGGGTCTAAAGGCTCTGGATTACTGCTTCACAAGTCCCAAATCCCTAAGTTCAGTGGAATAAATATAGTGCAACTTTTCCTTGTTACTGGCTTCTGATCTTTTAATGAAAACCTCGGCTGCAACCTTGTATTCCGGATCCCTTTTCGCATCATTCAGCAGCAGGTATCCCATGATGATATTCCCTGCCAGCTCAACAAGTCTTCTGGAATGGAATTCAAATAATTCCTCATTCTTTTCCGCAACCAGGTAATTAACCGAAGCTTCGAATTCGTCGGTCATGTTTTTAAGCTTGCGCTGCATGAACTCTAATTCTGCCGGAAGCCCGGCATTTTCATATTCCCTGATCTGGGTAAGAAATACCCCTGTATTTACTCCCCTGATGGCTGCAACAACCTGGAGCTGGGAAGTGCCTTCATAGATGGAGGTTATGCGCGCATCGCGATATATTCTCTCCACCGGGAAATCCTTCATGAATCCCGTTCCTCCATGAACCTGGATGGCATCGTAGGCGATCTGGTTGCAGAATTCGCTGGCAACAAGTTTTACCATGGGCGTGTACACATCTGCCAGGCGCTGTTTCTTTTTCATTTCCTGGCGCTCTTCCGGACTGAGAGGCCTTTCTTCGCCGGCCCGCATGAATGATTTATAAAAATCGACGAACCTGGCGGTTTCGTATAAGAGGCTCCGCATGGCAATAAGTTTAACTTTCATCACCGACAGCATTTCATAGACCGCCGGGAATTGGATGATCGGCTTTCCAAACTGGCTCCTTTCATTGGCATATTTCAATGCTTCCCTGTATGCGGCCTCGCCAATGCCAACCGACTGTGCCCCGATGCCCAGCCTTGCGGCATTCATGAGGCTCATAACATATTTGATCAGCCCCAGCTTCCTGTCGCCTATAAGTTTTGCAGGGGCATCCTTGAAAACCAGTTCGCAGGTCGGCGACCCTTTGATTCCGAGTTTATTTTCGAGGCGCCGTATGGTAACTGCCTTATGTGTCCTGTCGTAAACGAACAGCGATAGTCCGCGCGCGTCTTCGGTTCCTTCCTCCGAGCGGGCAAGCACGAGGGAAATATCTGCATCGCCGTTGGTAATAAATCGCTTGACGCCGTTCAGCAGCCAGGCGTCGCGATCCCTGTCATAAGATGCTTTCAGTTGTACCGATTGCAAGTCGGATCCGGCATCAGGCTCGGTCAGGTCCATAGCTCCCGTGGCTCCATCCATCGTGAACCTGGGAAGATAGGCTTGTTTCAATTCTTCTGATGCAAATTCATTTATAGTTTCTGCGCAATCCTGCAAACCCCAGATATTCGCAAATCCGGCATCGGCCCTGGAAACGATCTCAGCGGCCATGACATAGGGGATGATGGAAAAATTAAGGCCTCCGTAAATCCTGGGCAATGCCATTCCCACAAGGCCGGCCTGTTTAATAGCCTGGTAATTATCCTCAGTGCCTTGGGCATAACGGACTTCATTATTCACTATTTTCGGGCCGGCAAGATCTACATCATGGGCATTCAGCGATATCTGATTTGCACTGATATCTCCTACAATCTCGAGGATTTTTTCATAGCTGTCGAGCGCATCTTCAAAATCGATCGGTGCATAATCATATTTGTCCTTCTCATAAAAATTATTCTCCCGCAGGGTAATCAGGCGTTTCATGTCAGGATGCGTGAGATGAAATTTCAGGTGCTTGTTATCGCTGAAAAAATTTCCCATAAACGATTATTTGCTGTTTTTCTTGTAGAATTTTATCATCTTCA
This sequence comes from Cyclobacteriaceae bacterium, assembly GCA_035292565.1. Lineage (GTDB taxonomy): Bacteria > Bacteroidota > Bacteroidia > Cytophagales > Cyclobacteriaceae > DATDPY01. The sequence goes on from DATDPY010000123.1 coordinate 3,434, forward strand.
GCAACACTTCAGCCACATCCCCAATAATCGCGTAATCCGCAATTTTATTGATAGGCGCATTCCTGTCTTTATTAATACTGATGATCATGGCCGACTGGTCCATTCCGGCCCGGTGCTGAACTGCCCCGGAAATGCCGCAGGCAACATAAAGTTTTGGCCTCACTGTAATTCCAGTCTGGCCGATTTGCCGTTCATGATCAATATATCCGGCATCCACTGCTGCCCTTGATCCCCCGACTTCCCCGCCCAATACGCCCGCCAGTTCGAATAATAGTTTGAAATTTTCCCTCGATCCAACCCCATATCCGCCTGAAACAATGATCTGTGCATTTTTAATATCAGCTTTCCTGCTTTCAAGATGCCGATCGATAATCTTAACCACAAAATCAGATTCGCCGACATACTTCGATAGATCCAGCCTGATGACCTTTCCCCTAAAAGAGGGTGAAAAAATTTCCTTTTTCATCACACCTTCTCTAACCGTCGCCATCTGGGGACGGGTTTCAGGATTAATAATGGTAGCGATAATGTTGCCTCCGAATGCAGGTCTTATCTGGTACAGCAGATTCCTGTACACTTTTCCTTCTTTTTTTTCTTCATGGTCGCCGATCTCCAGGCTAGTACAGTCGGCTGTAAGTCCGCATTTCAGAGCAGAAGCAATCCGTGGAGCCAGATCGCGTCCAACAGATGTCGCTCCGAACAACGCAACCTGAGGTTTTGTTTCTTCAAGTAATTTCGTAATGATCGCGGCATGAGGTAAGGTTTGATAGGGATACAATTCGGGGCCATCGGCGAGAAACAGATGGTCGGTTCCGTAAGGAAATACCTGGTCTTCAATTCCATTTAGTTCTGTCCCGATGATTACAGCGTCGAGACCTACCTTCAACTCCCCGGCAAGTCTTTTTCCCCTGGAAAGCAATTCGATACTTACATCGACAACCTTACCTTCTTCAATTTCGCAGTAAACAAATACATTGTTTGCCATGATCAGTATTAATTTTCCTTATTTAACCTATGGTATGATTTGTGATCAGGTCTATCATCAGTGTTTCTACGCTTGTATCTGTGTCGCTCAGCACTCTGGCCTCCTTGGCTGTAAATACCACGTTGATCACTTTCTTAACTTTGGTGGGCGATCCCGAGAGGCCGAGCATATTTTCGTCAGGCTGCAGATCGTTCACCGTCCATTCTGCAATATGCAGGTATGGCCGGTCACCATGAAGCTTGATATAGTCTTCCGTGGCATGTTGAAGTTCAGTCCATGTTTCGGCATGTTTGTATTTCATGAGGAGCTTGGCATTCCTGGCTCTGCAGTCAGCGGCGGAGGCATGAACGGTTACTAGAAGAGGCAGGGGTGATTCAACATGTTCAATACCCCGTTCCAGCCTCCGCTTTATTTTGATTTTCCCATTCGCAATCTCCAGGATATTTTCTGCATAGGTGACCTGAGGGATCTTCAGTTTCTCAGCCACCTGGGGCCCAACCTGGGCAGTATCCCCGTCGATCGCCTGCCGTCCGCATAAAATGACGTCAACAGGCATCAGCTTCTTTATTGCCAGGGAGATTGCATAGGAGGTTGCGAGGGTGTCGGATCCGGCAAATTTCCTGTCGGTGATCAAATACCCGTTATCTGCTCCCCTGTACAATCCTTCCCGGATAATGTCGGCAGCCCTCACCGGGCCCATGGTAAGGATGGTGATAATAGTGCCTGGATATTTGTCCTTGAT
>DATDPY010000124.1:0-14024 GCA_035292565.1 Cyclobacteriaceae bacterium
AATTGACAGATTCTGGGGCATGTCGTGAAAGCGCCCGGCATAACGAAAGATCAGCCTGGAAATATTGTCCCTGTCATGGTTCTCCCCGGGGTATTCAACCATCGCATCGATTTCATGTTTCGGCAGCCCGAAGACCTTTCCGAGCTCGCGGATCACTGACCTTGCCTGGAAAGTGACATAGGTGGCCAGCAATGCCGCGTTGCCTTTATACTTCTCAAGAAGGTAGGCGGTAACCGTATCCCGTTCGTTCCAGGAAAAATCAATGTCGAAATCGGGGGGCGAACTCCGGTAGGGGTTCAGGAATCTTTCAAAATAGAGGTCCAGTTCCATGGGGTCAACCTCGGTAATTCCAAGGCAATAAGCCACCATGCTGTTTGCTCCGCTTCCGCGTCCGACATGGGCAAAATTCCTGCTGCGGGCAAATTCCACAACATCCAGCGCGATGAGGAAGTAGGCTTCAAAATTCCGGCTGGCTATTACGTCCAGCTCGCGCAATAATCTCTCCATAGCATGATCGTCGTACTTCCTGTAGCGGCGCTGAAATCCTTCAAGGGCTTTCTTCCGTAAAATGAAATGATCTTCTCTGCGGCTGCCGGTGAAGCTCTTCCTGTTTTTCGGAGTTCCAAGCTCAAAATGTACGGAACAGCTTTCAAGGAGCTGCTGGGTGTTCGCAATGATCCCGGGATATTGCCAGTAACTTCTGAACAATACGGCCTCGGGGAGCATCACCTCGTCTGTGCCGGCCTGGTATTCCGGAGATAACTTGCTGAGCAGCGTGTTTTTATCGATGGCGCGTAGTAAGCGGTGTACGTTATACCCGATTTTATCGGTGAAAGTCACGGGTTGCCATATGACCATCTTGTGGGTATAATGGTCAAGCCCCATCGAAGCAATCAACCTTGTTTCCCCGGGGCGAATGCCTATGAATTCGTTTTCTTTCAGGTCGGAAGGATGGTAACTGCCCAGCCTGTAAATGGTATAGGCATGGTTGGAAACAGGAGCCCTGCCTTCGGGGATGATATTGCCTAGATTATGGGAACTGAGATGGGTATTGATCTCCAGGAACCCATCATTGTTCATCGCGATGGCCAGGTAAAGAAATTTGTCTCCCGACCTGAATTCAATCCCCGGTACGCTTTCCAGATTGTATTCTTCCCGGTTCTCCCTGCAGAGACGAAGCATTTCTATCCACGCAGAGGTGTTATTAATGTCGGCCAGTACAATCTTATGGACCGCATTCTTTCTCGCTTCAGCAAACAGGCCTGCAGGTGAAACCGTGCCGTATTTAAAACTGAAAAAGGTGTGGCAATTCAGATACATTTACTAATAAAGTTAGTAAAAGTTATCCCTAAGTCCAAATATACTAAATTATTTAGTTTTTATCATCCCAAACCCTGCCAATTTTGTTGTTCCTGGAAATCCTGCGAATCCAGCTAATAAGGAGGGGAACAATTATATTCGCGTAGTGTTATCATACCAGTAATGAATATTATGCCTGCATCAGTAAACCAGGCAAACAGCTTGATTAAATACTGCAACAGCCTTACAAGGTATTCCCGGCGCCTGACCCGTGAGGTGAAGATCGGCGATATTCCCCTGGGGGCGCATCACCCCATCAGGGTACAGTCAATGACTACGACGGATACCCTGGATACGGAGGCTACCGTGGCACAGGTTATCAGAATGGCGGAAGCCGGGTGCGAATATGTAAGGATTACTGCTCCTTCTGTCAATGAGGCCAGGAACCTCGAAAATATAAAAAAAGAATTAAGGAGGAGGGGGTGTACGATACCGCTGATTGCCGATATCCATTTCACCCCGAACGCTGCAGAACTCGCTGCCAGGATCGTGCAAAAAGTGCGAATTAATCCCGGGAATTATGCCGATAAAAAGAAATTCGAAAACATCCGCTATACCGACGATGCCTACCAATCGGAGATCGATAGAATCCGTGAAAAATTCATCCCCCTGGTCAGGATATGCAAGGAATACGGAACGGCAATGAGAATTGGCACAAATCATGGATCGCTTTCGGACCGAATCATGAGCAGGTATGGGGATACGCCACTTGGAATGGTGGAGTCTGCCCTTGAATTTCTGAGGATTTGTGAGGACCTGGATTACCATGATATCGTTTTATCCATGAAGGCTAGCAATCCGCTGGTGATGATTCAAGCCTATCGGTTGCTTGTAAACAAGCTCGATGCAGAAGACATGCAGCCATATCCCCTTCACCTTGGCGTTACCGAAGCAGGGGATGGACAGGATGGAAGAATAAAATCAGCATTGGGAATCGGCGTATTGCTTGAAGATGGGCTGGGAGATACCATCAGGGTTTCACTTACTGAAGAACCGGAAGAAGAAATCCCTGTGGCGCGGTATATCGTAAACCGGTATACAGGCCGGGGAGTTCATGCACCAATTCCGGAAGTGAACGGGAATGGTTACCATCCTTTTATTTTCGAGCGCCGGAAAACAAGGGAGGTTGTTAATATTGGTGGAAAAAACGTTCCGAGAGTTATCGCTGATTTGTGTAATTGCACTTTAAAGGAATACGCTGACCTATGCCCGTTAGGCCATATTTATGATCCGGAGACGGACAAATTCAGGATGAATGACAGCGGTGTGGATTTTGTATATACGGGAAATTCACCTGCTGCTTTCCGCCTCCCTGCCGGCATTAAAGAGCTGGTCAACTACAGGACCTGGCAATACATCCATGAAAATTCATTGTCATATCCTGTGTATAACCCTGTTGAGTATCTTAATGCAACGCATACCCACCCCGATATGAATTTCATTTTAATGAATATTCATGATCTATCGGCAGAATTGATCTCCAGGATCGGCATAGACAGGAGCGTCGTCCTGATCATTACTACTGAAAACGCGCATGGCTATGCCGAACAACGAAGGCTGTTCTTAGAACTGATGGAAAACCAAATCGATTCCCCGGTAATTATCGCCAGGGAATACCGCCGCTTATCGAAAGATGAGGTCCTGATTTATTCTTCAACGGATATCGGCGGCTTGCTTGCGGATGGTTTTGGAGACGGTATAATGTTGATTCATGATTTTAATGCCTCCAACACGCTAAGCAGCAATGATTGGTTAAAATTCAATAATGAAACATGTTTTGGTATTCTCCAGGCAGCGAGATCGAGAATTACCAGGACAGAATATATTTCATGTCCTTCCTGCGGTCGAACCCTCTTTGATCTCCAGGTGACCACTTCAGCAATCCGGAAACTAACCGATCATCTGAAAGGTGTTAAAATAGCCATCATGGGTTGTATTGTTAACGGGCCCGGGGAAATGGCTGATGCTGACTACGGCTATGTGGGTTCGGGAAAAGGCAGGATAAGCCTGTACAGGGGAAAGGAAATCATTAAGAGGAATGTCCCGGCTGAAAGCGCGGTAGATGAACTCATCAACCTGATTAAAACCGACGGGCGTTGGATCGAACGCGAAATGTCATTAAACTAACAGTACATTATCATGACACGTAACGATAATTCCGGTTGGAAAAATTATTTCGATTTTGGTGATGTTTTACGTTATTATTTCAGGAATAAACGACAGGGGGTAAAACCGAACTTCAATTTGAAAATTATGCATGGTATTAACCGACTGAGCATAATTATGTTCCTGGCTGCTATTATTTACCTTATCCTCAAACGACTGATCTGAATTGAATATCGAATATAATCTTTTGAATTTCAGTGAGATTCGAAAAAAAAACCTATTTTTAAGCCCGGAAATTATAGCTAACATCACAATTTACCAGGGTACTGCCCGTTGTAAGCACATCCATGTTCCGTAGGGATATATTATTAATATTTTTGATAACCGTCCTGTTCACAATGGCAGGTTGCTTAAGGAAAATGGCCTGTCCGGCTTATCAAAGCCAATTCCTGCTTGCAGATGAAGCCTTCCACTCACGTTTCACCCTGTTTAATCCTGATTCCACGCCTAAAGATATTGGAAAGGTAAAAAAGAACAAACACGGGACCTACGAAGGCATATCGTACTCCCGCAAGAATGTTGAGATGAAAAACGTACCGATGATTAAAATTTATCCATTGATCCCGGATTCCCTGTTAATGGCCATGCCTTCCGATTCACTGGGGGGTGACTCGACCAGGACCGGATACGAATCAAAATTAATGACTGTGGTGAATAACGATCAGTTGATATATAACTATCTCTATGGTTCCCTCCTTGTAAAAAATGATTCAAAAGAACTGACAGAGGATTTGATAAAGGTTGATCAGGATTCTTCGGGCACTTCGCAAGACGACTCCCAGATCAAACGGTCGAAATTCAAGCTCTTTAAGAAAAAGCAGGAAACCGGTAAAGAATCAGGAACGGAGCCTGCGAATACACAGCCCGCGAATGCAGACCCCGCAAATACCCAACCCGCAAATTCCGAACCAACCAATGCCGAACCTGAAAATGTGCAACCTGCCAATACCGAGCCGGATGATGATGGGTTCTGATCTCCGGAATGCTCAGATCACGATATTGATTATTTTCCCGCGAACAAAAATCAGCTTTCGGGGAGGCTTGCCCTCCAGCCATTTTTGAATGGCATCGAGCTCCAATACAGACTTTCTGATTTCATCTTCCGGCAAATCAAGGCTCAATATAATTTTAGCTCTCAATTTTCCATTTACGGAAACGGGATATTCAAAAGTATCTTCCACCACATAGGCCGGTTCATACACCGGGTATGCCGAATTGAAGATCGATTCTTTATTTCCTAAGAGGCGCCAGATTTCTTCTGAGATATGCGGCGCGTAGGGGCTAATGATCAGGGCAAGGGGTTCGAGAATTTTCCTTTTGTTGCATTTCAGGGACTGCAATTCATTCACGCAAATCATAAAGAGGCTTACTGATGTATTAAATGAAAAATTACGGATGTCTTCTTCGGCTTTTTTTATGGTTTTATGCAGAATTTTGAGTTCATTTTCTCCAGGTTCTTCATCTGAAACTGCAAAGACGCCAGAATCATCATGGTATAGGCGCCAGAATTTTTTCAGGAATTTGCTTACACCGTCGATTCCGTGAATATTCCAGGGCTTGGATTGCTCAATGGGGCCTAAGAACATTTCGTAAAGCCGCATGGTATCGACACCGTATTTTTCAATAACATGGTCGGGATTAACAACATTAAACAGCGATTTGGACATTTTCTCGATCTCCGCCCCGCAATAATACCTGTCGCCTTCGAGTATAAATTCCGACCTGGCATATTCCGGATTCCATTTCCGGAAGCCCTCGATATTGAGGATGTCATTATCCACCAGGCTGATGTCGACATGAAGCTGCTGTGTATCATAGTCGTCTTTCAGATTATAGGAAACGAAACGATTCGTCCCTTTGATCCTGTATACAAAATTTGACCGGCTTTGAATCATTCCCTGGTTGATCAGTTTCTTGAATGGTTCATCCACAGTTATATACCCGCGGTCAAACAGGAATTTTGTCCAGAACCTGGAATATAACAGATGACCCGTTGCATGTTCGGACCCGCCGATGTATAAATCGACATTCTCCCAGTATTGTTGTGCATCCTTGCTGCAGAATTCTTTTTCATTATGCGCGTCCATGTATCTGAACAGATACCAGCTCGAACCCGCCCAGCCAGGCATAGTATTTAATTCATAGGGAAATTTTCCCAAATACTTCCAATCCCTGGCCCGGCCTAACGGTGGCTCTCCGCTTTCCGTCGGAAGGTAAGCATCCACTTCCGGCAGCAACAGGGGCAGTTTTTCCTCGTCCAGGGGGCAGGGGATGTTCTCCACATAGTAAATCGGGAATGGCTCACCCCAATAACGCTGGCGACTGAAAACGGCATCCCTGATCCGATAATTGATCTTCGACTTGCCAAAGCCCAATTCTTCCACTTTTTCCGTGGCTTTCTTAATGGCTGCCTCAACAGGAAGCCCGTCGATAAAGCTGGAATTGATCATGGTGCCTTTGGAAGCATCGAAGTCAGGCCTGGATATATCGGTATGATCGCCCGTCTGAACGGGGATTACGGGCAAATTAAAATGCTTCGCGAAAGCAAAATCTCTCGTATCTGATCCCGGAACGCCCATGACCATTCCGGTCCCGTAAGCAGCCAGTACATAATCAGCAGCCCAGATCGGGATTTTTTTGCCGGTAAAGGGATGAATGACATATGAGCCGGTGAATACCCCGGTTATCGTTTTAACCTCCGACATCCTTTCCCTTTCAGACTTATCCCTTACGGAATTAATATAAGCTTCCACGGATTTCCATTGACCGGGAGCTGTAAATTCCCGTATCCTTTCGTGTTCCGGGGCAATGGTCATAAATGTTACTCCGAAAATTGTATCGACCCGGGTTGTAAAAACCACCATTTCAAGGTCCGATCCGGCCAATTTAAACCTGACGATGCAACCGAAGGATTTGCCGATCCAGTTTCGCTGCATTTCTTTCAGGGGTTCGGGCCAGTCGATCCTGTCGAGTCCGCTCAACAACCGGTCGGCATATGCGGTTATCCGCATAATCCATTGCAACATGCTTTTACGAATTACCGGGTGGCCTCCTCTCACGGACAGGCCGTCGCGTACTTCATCGTTGGCTAGTACCGTACCGAGGGCCGGGCACCAATTAACTGTAGTTTCTGCCTGGTAGGTCAACCGGTATTTGAGCAGAAGCTTCTGCTTACCGGCCTCGTCCATCATTTTCCATTGGTCTGCGTTGATCTCCGGGGTATCTTCATCGCATGCCGCATAAACATTCCTGTTGCCGGACTGCTCAAAGATTTCAATCAGCGTCCCGATCGATTCGGCACGGTCGGTTTTTTTATTATACCAGCTTCCGAATAATTGTAAGAATATCCATTGGGTCCATTTATAATAATCCGGCGAACTTGTCTGCACTTCCCGGTCCCAGTCATAGCTGAAACCCATATTGAGTAGTTGTTCCTTGTACCTTCGGATATTCTGTTCAGTTGTCTTTGCAGGATGCTGGCCTGTCTGAATCGCATATTGCTCGGCGGGGAGGCCAAATGAGTCAAAACCCATGGGGTGCAATACGTTAAAGCCCTTTAAAGTCTTGTACCGGGTAACGATATCGGTCGCTATGTAACCCAAAGGGTGCCCGACATGCAGCCCTGCGCCGGACGGATACGGGAACATGTCGAGGATATAGTATTTGGGTTTTGGGCTATAATTCGCAGTCTTGTAAATTTTTTTTTCGTCCCAGAATTTCTGCCACTTTTTCTCGATTTCCCTGAAATTGTATTCTGCCATAAAAAAAGAAATATAGAATCAAGGCGTAAATGTAATGGATTTGAAGCTTCAATTTCGAATTCGCTTTGTGAAAAACCGGCCGTCACAATGGCAATAAATAAGTCATGACGTTTTATCCGGGCGCTTTTGTAAATTTGATGAGTTAATCCCGGAACTTCTCTCCGGATACTCTGGTCAATGAACCTGAAAGATGTCATATTCTTATTTTTCCTGGCTGCGGCTTGCAGTCCGGATGAAAACCTCGAAGATTTTGAGGAGCCTGAGATCATACGGTTGCTCTCGGGCGACTCGGTAAAACAATGGGACCGGGTTCGTCTGTCGGTCTCCGGAACAAACACTGTCGGGGATGACTGCAGCATCAAACTACGGTTAATCTTTATATATCCGGATGGGAGTGATCCAAACCTGGAATATGAATTTCGTACGATTGCCGATTTTTGCAGCGGTATAGATTCTTCTGTTAGTTCCGGTATATGCCTGGTTATTGACAATTCCGCTTTTCCATCCGGAACAACGGATTTGCTAAAATTTACAACATCATTAGACACCGTTCAGTATGGGTTGGTCCGGTTGACTTCCCGGTTTCTGGAAATCAACAGGCTTGAAAACGGCAATTTAATTGAGGAAACATTTGAATGGGCAGGGTATTGAATGATTACCTGTATTTATCAATCAACAAAGTCTTCAGTTTTTCCAGGCCTGTCGTTGCTTTTTCCTCGAAAAATTGAAAATTCGCGTACTGCCTGAGTTTAGGGATTTTGGGGTCCACAATAAAGACAGGAGCTTCAGAGGAAATATAATCAACAAGGCCTGCTGCAGGATAAACGACCAGCGATGTACCCACCACAATCACGATGTCGGCTGAGCTGATTTCATGGATAGCCCGATCCATCATGGGTACCATTTCACCAAACCAAACAATATGAGGCCTGAGCTGCGATCCCTTTTCGCATTGATCACCAAGATTGAGTTGCCAGTCTTTTAATTCGTAAACCAGAGATTCATCAACCGTGCTGCGGGCTTTGAATAATTCCCCGTGGAGGTGGATAATATTCGATGAGCCCGCTTTTTCGTGAAGGTTATCAACATTCTGAGTAATGATGAATACGTTGAAATATTGCTCGAGTTCAAACAGCGCACGATGGGCAGTATTAGGCAGGGCATTCATCGCATTTTTCCTTCGCTGATTATAAAATTCAAGGACCACGCCCGGGTTGCGAAGCCATCCGGTAGGGGAGGCCACTTCAGTGATTTCATGACCTTCCCACAGGCCATCGGAGTCGCGAAAAGTCTTCAACCCGCTTTCAACACTTATTCCAGAACCTGTCAAAGCAACGAGCTTTTTCATCCCTTACCTGGTCCGCCGGAACCTCGATTTCTTCGCCGGGGCGTTTTCAGACAATTTGATGCATTCTTCCAGCGAAAGCGATGCCGGGTCTTTGTCTTTAGGGATTTTTATATTTTTCCTCCCATGCTTTACATAGGGACCCCAGCGGCCGTTTAGTATTTTCAGGGAATCGTCTTCGGCAAATTCCTTGATGATCTTTTCGGAATCCGATTTAAATTTTAAATCGATCAGTTCGATGGCGCGCTGTTCGGTAATATGCAATGGATCATCTTCACCCTTAATGGATATGAATTTATTTTCAAATTTCAGGTATGGGCCGAACCTGCCTTCCCCGGCAATGATTTTCTTGCCATGATATTGCCCGACATCCCTCGGAAGTTTGAATAAGGCCAGGCCATCTTCAAGGCTGAGATTGTCGAGGAACTGACCTTTCCTCAGGCTTGCGAACCTTGGTTTGGTATCGCCGTTGCTTTCCCCGAGCTGGACAATAGGCCCAAACCTGGCCAGTCTTGCATAAACTTTTTCCCCGGAAACCGGGTCAACACCCAGTTCTCGCACGGAGCTTGCTGTCGATCTTGATAATTTCCCGGTATCTTCAACCATCGGGTGAAATTCCCTGTAAAAATCGCCGATCATTTTATTCCATTCCATCTTTCCCTGGGAAATGTCGTCGAAATGCTTTTCAATGTCCGCCGTAAATGAATATTCAAAAAATTTTGCGAAATATTCAATCAGGAAATCGTTTACAACGATGCCCGTATTGGTGGGAGACAATTTGTTTTTATCAGCGCCGAAAATTTCCTTTCTGGAAGATTCAGTGACAACCGCGTCTTTCAGAACCATTTCGGTGACTGTTCTCTCTTTCCCGTCGAGTGTTTCCTTGGTGACATAATTTCTTTTCAGGATCGTGGATATGGTGGGAGCATAGGTAGAGGGGCGTCCGATGCCGAGTTCTTCCAGTTTTTTTACAAGGCTCGCTTCCGTATACCTGGCAGGCGGCCGTGTAAAACTTTGTTTTCCCGTAATATATTCCATGCCGAGTTTCTCGCCAATGGCCAGAGGCGGAAGATGCCCGTCTCCATTTTCTTCTTGCTCCTCATCGGTCGACTCGATATATACTTTCAGGAACCCGTCAAATTTAATCACTTCGCCGGTCGCGATGAATTTTTGCGGTTGAGAGGATATCCCAATGGTAACCAGGGTTTTTTCGATTTCGGCCTCCGACATCTGGGAGGCAATAGCGCGTTTCCAGATCAGCTCGTAAAGCCTTTGTTCGTTCCTTTCTCCATCTGTTTTTTTTGCTGCGAAATTCGTCGGCCTAATAGCTTCGTGGGCTTCCTGAGCAGACTCCGATTTGGTTTTATATTGCCTTGTTCTGGCATAAGGCTCTCCGTACTGGCTGATGATTTCACTTCTGGCCGAATTCAGCGCTTCCTGCGACAGGTTCACAGAATCCGTTCGCATGTAGGATATCTTTCCAGATTCATATAACTTCTGGGCGACCAGCATGGTCTGGGAAACGGAGAAACCAAGCTTTCGGCTGGCTTCCTGTTGCAGGGTAGAAGTGGTGAAAGGGGGAGAAGGTGATTTCTTTGAAGGCTTTTTCTCAAGTTTTTCAATAATAAATTCTGCCTTTATGCAAGCTTCCAGGAATGCATGTGCCTCCTCCCTGGATTTGAATTTAACGGACAGGTCAGCTTTAAACGATTTTCCTTTCGAAGATTTAAAAAAACCAGTGACCTTATAAAAGAACTCAGATTTAAATTTATCGATTTCGCGCTCCCGTTCGACAACCAGTCTTACGGCAACCGACTGTACCCTGCCTGCTGAGAGTCCGGTTTTTATTTTTTTCCATAGTACGGGCGACAGTTCAAATCCGACCAGACGGTCAAGAACGCGACGTGCCTGCTGGGCATTTACCAGGTCAAGGTTGATTCCCCTCGGACTCTGTATTGCGTTCAGGATGGCGTTCTTGGTGATCTCGTGAAATACGATCCGGCGTATTTTAGTGTCATCGAGATTTAGCGCTTCCTTCAGATGCCATGAAATTGCCTCGCCTTCCCGATCATCATCCGTCGCCAGGAAGATGGTTTCCGATTTGTCGGCTTCCTTTTTCAGCTTCCGGATGATCTCTTTTTTATCAGCCGGGATTTCATACCTTGGCTGAAAACCATTATCGATATCTATTGCTTCGTTGTCTTTTGGCAGATCCCTGATATGCCCATAGCTCGATTCAACAAGGAATTCATTTCCAAGGTAACCTTCAATAGTTTTAGCCTTCGCAGGTGATTCAACAATTACAAGGTTTTTTGGCATAGTCTTCTTTTTAAGGGTTCCAAATATCTGCTTTTTTAAACAAAAAAATATTAAAAAGGGTTTTTTGAACCCTGTTATTAAAATATTAAACGGCCCTGCGCGTTTCCTTCCTATTTAAAAAAGCATTGGATTATTCTTGCATGGATAGCGCTGGAAAAAATCCCATTTATTTTTTTTGAATATGAATTGTATAAAAGCAGGGATACCTTACATGGACATTAACCGGTCAAAGCAATGTTCCTTCGTTATCTATAAACGGCTAAATATGACTGATATTGAAATAATCCAAATAAAGGAGTAGTCCATAGGACCTCCAATACATCTTTTTAGCCGTAAATTAAAATTTTTTTAACGTTTAAGTCGAAATAATTGTATATAAGTTAGATTTTTTATAAATTTTCTTTATATTTGAATACACCAAGTATTGGTATGATATTTGTAATAGTTTTTTGCTGATTAAATTGAATCAGTGAACGGTAAATAAAGATTTTACTGTACCGGATGTCTTTTTGGTTGAAGCCCTAATAAAAGAGTAATGAGGTTAAGAATTCTTGTCTTTCTTATTTTGCAGATTGTTGCCTGGTCGTTATATTTTAAATCTGGGAACGAGACCACGGCAGGTTCCCAGAACACACTTCAGGTAAGAGAAATTAAAGGTGATGGTTCGGAGAGCGCGATCAATGAGATCGACTCCTACAGACTTGTGCTGCGGAATGACGGCCTGTTTTCAAAAATGATCGAAGGACAGATCGTGGAAAGCGGATTATGGTCTGTAAATTATGATATCCCCTCACTGATTTTAAAATCCCCGCTAAAGGAATATAAATTCAAGATCGTTAAATTTAACGGTGCTGACCTGGAAATTATGCTGATCAATCAGCACGAGCTGCGAAATATCACCGAAATTGGCAGTAAGAAATCCATGGAAAAGCTTTTTTCCACGATCAAGCAATAATCACAGATTATTGTCCTCTTAATCTTTTATAATAATTGATCAGCCTATTGGTTGATGCATCATGATTAGTGACTTCCGATGAAGTTATTAATTCAGGGAGGATCTTATTGGCAAGCTGTTTACCCAACTCCACTCCCCATTGATCGAAGCTGTAGATATTCCAGATCAGGCCCTGTACATAGATCTTGTGTTCGTACATAGCAATCAGACAGCCAAGAGTTTCTGGGGTAAGCTTCTCATACAGAATTGAATTGGTAGGCCTGTTGCCCTCAAATACCCTAAAAGGCGCAATCCTCCTCGCCTCATCCAATGTCCTGCCTGATTTAACCAGTTCATCTATTGCTGTTTCCAGGTCCTTTCCTTTCATAAGGGCTTCCGTCTGTGCAAAGAAATTCGACATTAATTTATCGTGATGGTCGCCAACCGGATTATGGTTTTTTGCAGCGGCGATGAAATCGCACGGGATGACCTGAGTTCCCTGGTGAATAAGCTGGTAAAAAGAATGCTGGCCGTTGGTGCCCGGCTCTCCCCAAATTACGGGGCATGTGGCATAGTTCACTTTCTTGCCCGAACGGTCGACATATTTTCCATTGCTTTCCATACAACCCTGTTGAAGATAGGCGGGAAACCTGTGCAGGTACTGATCATAAGGCAGGATAGCTTCCGTGGTTGCTCCGAAGAAATTAACATGCCAGATTCCGACCAATCCCATAATAACCGGAATATTTTTTTCCGGAGCTGCGGATCTGAAATGCTTGTCCATTTCAAATGCGCCCTGGAGGAGGCGGATGAAATTATTATAACCGATGCTCAATATAATGGGAAGTCCTATCGCTGACCAGAGGGAATACCTGCCGCCGACCCAATCCCAGAATTCAAACATGTTTTCCGTATCGATCCCAAAAGAAGCAACTTCTTTCTTGTTCGTGGATATGGCAACAAAGTGCTTCTTTACAAATTCAGGATTCCCAGCTTTGCTCAAAAACCATTCTCTTGCCGTATTGGCATTGGTCATGGTTTCCTGAGTTGTGAATGTTTTGGAGGCTATCAGGAACAGAGCGGTCTCTGGATTAATATGGTTAAGGGTTTCGGTTATATGCGTTCCGTCAACATTGGATACAAAATATGAAGTAATGTGGGGAATCTTATAGGGTTTTAAAGCCTCTGTGACCATTACCGGTCCGAGGTCAGAGCCCCCGATACCAATATTAATGACTGATTCGATCGGCTTTCCCGTATACCCCCGCCAGTTCCCATGGATCACCTGATTGGAGAATCCTTCCATTTTCTTCAGGACCCTGGTTACTTCAGGCATCACATCCTTTCCATCCACCATTATCGGCAAATTATCCCTGTTCCTGAGGGCAATATGCAATACCGACCGGTTTTCTGTTTCATTAATCCTAACCCCGGAAAACATAGCTTCAATGCCAGGTTTTAATCCGCATTCTTCAGCCAGGGAAAGCAGAGATGCCAGGATTTCCGGATTGATCCTGTTCTTGGAAAAGTCGAATAGAATATCCTTGAATTGGATGGAAAAACGTTCGGCCCTTTCCTTGTCACCGGTAAAAAACGATGTTACGGGAATGTCCTTTACCTGGAGATAAAGTTTTTGAAGTTCTTTCCATGATCTGGTTTTCATGGGATCGACATTGCCTAGCATATTGTTTATTGATTTTAATTGATTTAATTCCCGATGATCAGTTATGCTGGATTTCGATAAAGACGGGGACAAGGGATTTGCCTTTCCCGGTGCCTGAAAACTTAATGGTATTATCTTCCCAGTTAATATTTTGGTATTCAATGATATAGTCACCCAGGATTTTTTGCATCCGTTCATCAATACGGCCTGGGGTTTGCTGAAGCTTTGCCATCAGGTCAGGGAGCTGCAATTCCTCTTTGGAATAGAGGATAACCAGGTAATCCCTGCCCGGGTCGCCGGTGATCTGAATATGCAGGTCTTCACTGGGAAGTGCGACGCTGCTGCTTTTATAATTTAATACAGGACTGATGTCGTTATCGTATGGGAACAACGGAAAAAATTCGTTGGTTTTATCTGTACCAAATACGTATACATAGGTCGTTTCATTATTGGATATGTAAATTCTGCAATTGGTCC
>DATDPY010000125.1:0-34067 GCA_035292565.1 Cyclobacteriaceae bacterium
ACTTGCGGGGATTGAGGGCGGAATCAGGGGCTTCATGCTTAAAAATATTTCGGTGTTAAAGCCTTTCATTTCAGGAAAGCTCAGAAAAGATCCGCTGGTCATGTCGACGCTTTCCAACACGGTGACCCTCACCAATATCTTTAACCCGGCAGGCTCAGCCAACCAGATAGCCCAGGAAACGACGGCATCCCTGGACTGCAGGCTTTTGCCCGGATTTCCGGTACAGAAATTTTTATCAAAAATCAGGAAAAGCGCCAGCAACGAAAATGCAACAGTAAGGATAATTCACCAAAGTCAGGATGCAGGCCCCAGTGAACTGAAAGACCATTATTACAGGCTGTCGGAATCCCTGAAAAAAGCATATCCCGAATGCGAGATCATTCCGATCCTTTTTCCGGCGACCACCGATAACAACTATTTCAGGAAATACGATATCCCCACTTACGGGATTAATCCTGTTTGTTTTGATAAGGAGATCCTGAAAACCATCCACAATGAAGATGAAAGGATTTCCATCGATAATCTTGAAAAAGGAATCATGGTCTATTATGATATTCTTCAAAGCGCGCTGAAGGACCAGATGAACCTGTTGACGCGGAAGGCCGATTTGCTGAATTATTCAGCTAAATAAATTGCCACCTGATTACTGGTTGACTGGTTGAATGCCCCCCTGCAGGCTGGCCCGTCGCTAAAAATGTCCACCGGACATTTTATTAACGCTCCGTCCAGTTCAATAGTTGACTGGTTACATGGTACTTGTAAAGGACGCTGAAAATTGCCAATTGCAAACTGCGTTATTATTCTGATATCAATAATCAACTAATATCCGATCTGTCATATTATTGTTTTCATCCCCCGATTTCACCCTTTCATCGAATTAATTATTAAATCATACACACAATGCCGAAATTCAGCCTGACTTGAATTCAGGATGGTAACCGTTTTTCACAGAAGGCCCTTAAGCCGCATTGCGTTTCATGCAATGTTCTGGCTGATTTCTTTTTATATCCTTCTGTCCAATTTTTCAACCTCCAGCAAAATTCTGAATATCGATATTATATATACCCTCGTTTACCTCTTCGGCCCTTTCATTGCAGTCTATGTAAATCTTTATTTCATGCTCCCCCGATTTTTTCAGAGAAGAAGATACTTTATTTATGCCCTTGCCATCGCAGGTCTTATTTTAATCTCAATATGGATACATTACCTCTCATTTGAATTCCTGATTGACATACTATTCAAAAATTACTACCTGATATCGTACATGGATACCTGGCAGGTGGCGCGCACCACAATTATTTTCCTCGGCGTCACTTCCCTGGCCCAAATGTCACTTTCATGGTTCGAATTGCGCGAATCCAGGGAAAAACTCAGGGAGGCTGAAAAGGAAAAAGCGGTTTTTCAGCTTGAGTCGCTCAGGGCGCAGATCAATCCGCATTTCCTGTTCAACAGCCTGAATTCGATTTATTCTCTTGCCCTGCAAAAATCGGATCAGGCCCCCGCCGTCATCCTGAAATTATCGGATGTACTGCGCTATGTGATTTATGATTCTGCAACCGGTTATGTTGAGCTAAAGAAAGAGATCGAATTTATCGCCAATTATATCGCCCTGCAAAAGCTGCGGACGAATGTTTCCGACCTGGTGACCTTAAAGATTCTCGGCGAACCGGGGGACCGCAGGATAGCGCCTATGATCTTTATCGTGTTCATTGAAAACGCTTTTAAGCACGGCCTCAAGGGGGATATTAAAAACCAGTTTATCCAAATTAACTTTACCATGGACGAACAGGGCATAGAATTTTCCTGTACAAACAATGCGGGGATGCCGGACCGTCTGAATCACGGGAACCCCAGCGGGTTTGGACTGGATAACGTCAGGAAAAGGCTTGAGTTGATCTATAAGGGATCATATATCCTGGACATCTCCCCGGACAAGGAAGTCTATAGGGTAAGGCTGAAAATAATTTTATGAATTCTCTGAGCTGCATGATCGTCGATGATGAGCCCCTTTCGCAGGATGTACTCAAAAAGTACATCGGTGACATACCCGGACTCCGGCTTACCGCCTGTTGTTTCAATGCCCTCGATGCCGCACAGGCACTCCGCGAATCACCCGTCGACCTGATATTCCTGGATATCAACATGCCAAAACTCAGCGGCATCAATCTGCTCAAATCGATGGATAACCCGCCGATGGTTATTTTCACCACGGCTTACCCGCAATATGCCGTTGAAGGCTTCGACCTGGATGCCGTGGATTACCTGCTGAAGCCGATATCCTTTGAAAGGTTCATGAAAGCGGTGAACAAGGCATTCGAGCAGAACAGCAGGAACAGCGAGACAAAATCCTCCTTCAGCGAAGGATTTATGACCATCAAATCGGACAAAAAGTTCTTTAAGATCAACTTTTCGGATATCCTTTTTTTCCAGGCATACGGGGATTTTGTGAAAGTGCATCTTACCGATAAGGTACTCGTAACGGCCGGTACCTTGAAAAATCTTGAACAAATCCTCCCTCCACAGTTTATGCGTGTGCATAAATCTTATATTCTTTCAATCCAGCGGATCAAATATATCGAAGGGAACCGGGTATTTATCGAGCAATCCGAAATTCCTCTTGGCCCGGGGATGCGGGACATTCTTTTGAACCGGATGGATCCTTCAAAGGAGAAAGGGAATGAGTAAAAATATCCTGATCACCGGCGCCGGCAGCGGGCTTGGAAAAGAAACATCCTGCCGGCTGGCAGCCATGGGTTACAAGGTGATCATGGTTTGCCGGAACCTGGAGTCAGGAGAACCGGCCCGGCAGGACGTAATTTCAAAATCGGGAAATCCGGATGTCGACTTGCTCATCGCGGATCTGTCATCCTTCGACGGGATCCGGAACCTGGCCGGTGAAATATACAGGAAGTATGAAAAACTCGATGTCTTGTTGAACAACGCCGGCGTATTTGTAACCAGGCTGAATTACACCCGCGATGGACATGAACTCCAATGGGCAGTAAACCACCTCGCCCCGTTTCTTCTCACCGGCCTTCTCATCGATTTGCTGGGAAGATCAACCCCATCGAGGATTATCACGGTGTCGTCTGTGGCGAACTATAAAGGCCTGATCCATTTTGATGATCCTAACCTTGAAAAAAAATATAACGGGCTTACGGCTTACCGTCAGTCAAAGCTTGCCAACGTTCTTTTCACCTTTGAACTCGCCGAAAGAATAAAATCCAGGGGAATCAAAGCCAACTGCCTTCACCCGGGAATAGTCAGAACGCGATTCGGCCACAGGAATAATCATAGCTGGATGGGTTGGCTCTGGTATTCCTGGAAGCCCTTTATGTTCTCCGTTAAACAGGGAGCATATTGCATGGTGAAACTGGCCTCGGACCCGGCGCTGGAGGGGATTAGCGGGAAATATTTCGATTTCGACGGAAAGGAAAAAATCCCGAACCGGCAGGCGCTTGATCCGCTGTTAAGGAATAAGCTCTGGACTATTTCCGAATCGAGCACTGGTTTTTCATATTGAAAAAACTCCTGTTATTGAACAATTGATCGCAGGAAATTCCCAAGGCCAAATAAAACAGCAAGCCAGATCAGGCCTTTGACCAGGAAGAACAAAAATCCGATTACCCCAATTCGCTTAAGCCAGGATTTCAATTTGTCCATTGGTTGGCAATGAAAATTCTCCTATTAACCGCCCTTTTATCCGGAATTGCAAACATATTCCTTGTTTAGAATCATTACAAATAAACATGCGATAATTCACCTCAAATTTACACATCATCTCCCGTGTTGTTAAGAATAAAAAAATTTGGATTGCATTTTTCTTATATTTCGGTTTTAAATACCATGATACCCTTAATTGAATTACAGCAAAAATTTTTTAATGAAATCAATTTAAAGATTCCGCCTAACCACTCGCTCGTTCACGAAGTGTCGGAGATCCTCGGGATCAGCGATGACAGTGTGTACAGGAGAATCCGGGGAGAGAAGGAAATGACATTTCATGAAATATTTAAATTATGCTCGCATTTTTCGATTTCCTTCGATAACCTGATGAACCTCGAAAGCCGTAAGGTGATCTTTGAAAGCGTGGCCCTCGATCCCGTAAACCTCCGGCTGAGTAACTGGTTCGGGATCATCCTGGAGGAGATGAAAAATATCTCGGCATCCAGGGAAGCCGAAGTAATATATTCTGCTATTGATCTGCCGGTCTTTCACCTGATGCAGATCCCGGAATTAATGGCATTCAAGATATTCTTCTGGGAAAAGACCTTGTTTCAGTTTCCGGATTATGGTGAGAAAAAACTTCAGATCAGCGATATCGATGAAAATACAAAAAAGATTTGCCGGCAGATCAACGATCAATGGGTGAAAATACCAACTACCGAAATCTGGAATGCTGATACGTTTAATATATTCCTGCGTCAGCTGGAGTTTTACTGGCTGGCCGGGTACCTCGAAAGCAGGGATGATGTACTTTCGCTTTGTGATCATCTGATCGCACTCATCGAGCATATCCGAAAGCAGGCGGAACTCGGAATGAAGTTCCTGATCGATAATCCTTCGAATGGAATTGTTAATTCATTCATCCTTTATGAAAATGAGGTTTCCCTGAATGACAATACGATTTTGATCAAGAGAGCCCATGCATCCAAGGTATTCCTGACTTACAATGTCTTAAGTCTTCTTTCCACACAAAATGCGGCATTTTGCGCTTATACAGAGAATTATTTGAAGAAATTGATGTCAAAATCCAACCTGATGAGTGTTACCGGCGATAAAACGCGCAATCGATTCTTTAACAAGGCCCTTAATACCATAACTGCTTTCAGGAACAGGGTTATTTGATTTTTTCTCCGGACAGGGAGGCTTCCTGTTCGATGTCTTCAGGTATCCGGATGTGGCTTGCAGATATTATTGTGACGAGAGACAAGTTGACGGATAATGGGTCGTCATGAAGCCAATAACCAATAACTTAATACATCCTACAAATTCCCCATCTCAAAATCAATCAGCCATCTCTTGCGCGAAATCCCTCCGCTGTATCCTGTCATGCTGCCGTCTTCACCGATCACCCGGTGACAGGGAATAATGATCGCAATCCGGTTCATTCCGTTTGCCCTGGCCACGGCCCTGACGGCATTTTTGTTCTCCAGCGCCAAAGCCATTCCCTTATAGGTCCGGGTTTCGCCATAGGGGATCTTCAGCAAATGTTCCCAGACAAGATTCTGGAATTGTGATCCCGGGGTCAGCAATGGAAGGTTAAAACTTTTACGGGTACCTTCGAAATATTCCCGCATTTGTTTTTCGAGTGCTGCAAAATGTTTGTTGTAACCATATAGGATATTCGCTCCCAGCCTCACCTTCAGGTCTTTCAGCTCTGATTCCAGCATTCTCCTGTCGGTGAATTCTACAAGGCATATTCCTTCTTCAACAGCACAGGCTATCATGGGTCCCAGCGGGGTCGAAAAGCGGTGCATATTGATCACCTTCGCCTGACCTGCCCGCGACGGAGACTCCCCGACCAGGTATTTAAAAGCATCGGAAAATCCGCTTAGCGAATCATACCCATTGTCGAAAGCCGCATCCGTTACCCTTGAGCCTGCAGAAAGCTGCTGCCAGGCCGTATTGATCCTCATCATGCGCTGGTAACCCTGAAAAGTAATACCATGGCGGGATTTAAACCAGCGCCTGACGCGGTTCGGTTCAATGTTCATATTGACCAGGTCCGAATCCGAGATTTTTACCAGGGGATCTTCTTCAATCTTTGAAATTAAATTCTGTATGTAGGAGGGGATGTTCCCGGGAGATTCCAGGGGATGGCATAGCCTGCAGGGACGGTAGCCGTTCATCATGGCTTCCCTGGCCGTTGTAAAATATTCTACATTCTCGGGTTTGGGTTTACGCGCCGTGCATGTTGGCCTGCAGAATATCCCCGTGGTCCTGATGGCAGCATAAAATAACCCCTCATAGGAGCTGTCTTTCCTTATCAGGGCATCGTACATGATTTCAGGATTAAGGCCCATACTTTTTTATATCAAAAGTAATTTTTGTCAAACGTTCTGACAACCGGAAATCTGACAGGGAATTTTTAATTACTAATCATTCTTGCCGGTAATAATGGAAATTGACAACAATTCGTTGCCTAAAATTATTTAATTCGAATAACTTTTTTCTTCTTGCCACGAATTGACCCCGCTTTTCACGGTGTACCAATGTACTGGAGGAATTCGTCCTAATGCCAAAGGCAAATTCGTGTATTCATGGTTAAATTTTTTATGTATTTGCCACGAATGACTCGAATGGCACGAATTGACACCGCTTATCGCCGTGTAAGAATTTCCTGGAGGAATTCGTATTAATGCCAAAGGCATATTCGTGTACCCGCCTGCCTGCGGGCAGGTTCGTGGCTAAAAATTCTATCTGCCATAACTAAAGCAATCGGGCGGCAGGCAGGAATCTCCCGCTAGCCATTCCCATCGGCAGTTAGCCCGGGGATAACATCTCAATTCTAATATTGATTTGTAATTACTATTATTTCTTAAATAAGATTTCCATTTCGTGGCGAACATTCCTGGCCTGGATCAGGTGCCTTTGTTCGTGGGCCACGATGATCTCGAAAGCTTTTTCAAGTTTATATACAACGAACCTGCTCCCGGGCGATCGGATCACCACGCCGCGTGTCACCAGGTCCTCACAGGATTTTATAAAGTGAATCAATTCCGACTGGTGGTTTACAAACTGGTTAACCATATCGGCATCGATAGTGCTTGATGAGGGCTGCCAGACGGCAAAAGTTTTCGTCCTTGGTTTATAGTCTGGACCGACATATTTAAGCAATGAATTCCCGAGAAACCGGGCTATGGCTTCGCTCTTTCCCCAGAATGGAATTTTATAGTTACCCTTTCTGACGGCATCGGCCACAGGAAAATAGGTATTGTTCACGGTGATCAGGTGATGAATAACCTGGCCAATGCTCCAGGCGTCGGGACGCGGCTTCCAGTTCAGTTTTTCCGAGGTCAGGTCCCCGAATTCATCCCTGAATGACCGGGTAATGCTTTCAATAGCGGTTTCAAGCTGAAGTGTAATGGCTGACATACCGTTTACGATTTCTCAAAAATAATTCATTCACTGAAATCTTCAGTCAAGGCAGATTAAAAACTGAAATTCAATCCGCCGAATACCGTGATGCCCGGCATGGTATAATATGTAAGTGTTTCGTATTCGGTATTGAAGAGGTTTTCGCCGCTGACAAATATCTCAGCCGTCCTCCAGAATTTATAATTTACCTTGGCGTTCACCAGGGTGTAACTCTGGAGCGATGAGAGCGCAGGGGATGGATTTGTATCCAGTTCACTGATGTTCTCGACGGAGGTCATAAAGCTCAGCCGGTTCAAATCATACCTGCCGCTGATAAACAGGTGGCTTTTCGGTGTTGCATATACAGGGCCATTGGCCATATCGATATAGCTGTAGGTTACGTTGAAGGCAACATCTTTCAGGCTGGCGTTCAAGGCGAATTCAATGCCTTTATTGTCAATATTTCCGGCATTCTGAAGGATGCCCTGCACGGGTACGAAAACGATCATGGATTTCCCGTTGACAATAAAACCGGTGAGTTCAAGATTCAGCTTTTTTTCGAAAAACGACTGGTGGATCCCTGTTTCATAATTCCAAACCTGCTCCGGGCTTAAATCGGGATTATGGGGCGGGAACAGGAACAATTCCTGGACCGTAGGGCTGCGAAAACCTTTCGACAGGGAGGCCTTCCAGGTTGTGACCGGCGTAAGATTGAAGGCAAATCCACCCGACGGGATCGCGATGTTTCCATAAACATTATGATTCTGAAAACGCAATCCAGCATTCAGGGTAAGTTTGTCGAAAAGGGATTGCTGAATGAATCCATATACCCCGGTTTCGTACACTGCCGTATCGATCAGGGAGGCATTGAACTGGATATTCTCAGCTTTTCCCCCGTACCTTGCATAATCTGCTCCGATGGTAATATTATTCCCTTTAAAAAGCTTCGCCGATTCATACAGGTTAAGGCCATAATTTTTATCGTTGGAATGAAATCCTCCTTCCACAGGCAGGCTGAAAGCGTTGGAGATAAAATGTTCTCCGAAATTGTAGTAAAATTTCGCCGACCCGGAGAACTTTTCAAATTCATTTTCAACTGCGAATGACCAGTAGCCCCTCGTAATTTTTAGTTTATTGCCGCGAGATGCGTTTGCGGTGTCAGGTCCGGGATCCGAAGTTTTAAAGCCGGCGATATTGAAATCGGTATTGAGGCCGATGTTGCTGGTCAGATCATAATCGACTTTAAAATATGCATTGTTGATATTGAAATCCGAATTTTGCCGATGGCCGTTGGTCTCGTCATGGTTCACGGATGCAAATACGCTTAGCCGGTTTTTCCGGAAGCCTCCGCTGAGCATGTACTTCTGGGTACCATAGGATCCCAGTATGAGCCGGGTATTTCCGTGCAATCCTTCCTGCGGTTGGCGCCTCGTGATGATATTGACCACCCCTCCCATGGCATTGGAACCATAAAGGATAGATCCGGGACCCCGGATCACTTCAACCCTTTCAACATCCGATGCAACATAAGAGTCCGAAAGCGGGTGTCCGAAAATTCCCATGAACTGCGGATGGCCATCGATCAGCACCAGGACGCCGGTGGTCGGGCTTCCTCCGATTCCCCTCAGGGTAATCTGCCCGGCTGCATTCTGGGCCACCCCGAAACCGGTGACCCCGCGTTCCGTAACGAATAATCCCGGTACACGGCCGTTCAATATCGGCAATATATTGGACTCTGAACTTTCGGCAAGTTGTTCCCTGTTAACAATGGATACCGCCATGGGTATATTATTCCGGTTCACCCTGGTCATGGAACCTGTGATCACAACTTCTTCGAGATTGTTGGTATCGGATAAGGAAGAGACTGGTTCCTGGGAAAAAACCGGGATGGAAAACATGAAGGGCAGGATAATAATTTGTATGATTTTTCTCATAGGTTGTGGTATTACTTTCTTATCGATTCGTGTTACCTTCCGGTAAAAAAAATTTATTCGGCTTTGCTCATGACCAGCTTTCCATGCTTGATCCCCTTGATGCTGATTAGCCTGTCGGATAATTCTGTGAGTTTCGATGCCTGCCCTTTCAGTGCAAAAATTTCCATGCAGATATCAGGACTCAGGTGATAATGCTGAGTAGACAGAATAATGTCAAAATAATCATGTTGAATCGTGCCCGATTTCAGGGAAATATCTTTCTTATGATGATCGTAAATCAGCACTACGGCTCCGGCCACGATGTTATTACACTGCCATTTTCTTTCAACGATGTTCCTTTCAATGAGTTGCCGTACAGCCTGCGATCGATTCGAAAATTGATTGTCGGATGCATACAAGTCAAGCGCGTCCAGTAATTCTTCCTCAAGGCTCACTCCAAATCTTGTAACCGGCATGGTATTACGTTTTTAAGATTTCGTGTTACGAATTTAATTACATATTGGTATTTGGCAATAATTTATTTACAATTTTTTAATCATTGTTGTCCGGTAAAAATGGAAAAGGAAAACAATTCGTTATTCTGAATTAATTAACCGTCTTTTCAGGATATTTTTTGAGTCCAAGTCCCCCTTTCAAAGATAAAGTCGAATCGAGACCCTTTTTCGTGGGTCGGGGAGTCTTTGAGGAATTTGTGGAAATGCCGAAGGAATATTCGTGCACTCACCCGTCAGTCCTGGCAAAGCAAGAAGGAAAGGGCGGGTTCGTGCAATCCCCGAACGGTTTTGCCACTAATAACACGAATTGACACAAATTGACACCGCTTTCGCGGTGTGTGGTGTCCTTTAAGATTTTGGGGGTCAGCATGTGTAAAATTCGTGGATTCGTGGCTGAAAAATCATTAGTTATTGGTGTAACCAGATTCCATTCAATGGACAAATCTTCAAAACGATATCTTTCCCCGGACAGTAGTGATTTTTTAATTACCTGATTATCTTGATAGCCGATATTATCACCGGAGAGTTTAACATCTGGTTCGTATCAGGCAAGCGTTGAATTCTTCTAACCACTCCCATTCCCTGAATCACTTTCCCGAATGCCGCAAATCCCTGCCCGTCGGGGTTGCGTTTTCCGCCATAATCCAGTTCCGGCTGATCGTCAATGCAGATGAAAAATTCAGAGCTCGCCGTTCCAGGTTCAAGTCTTGCCATAGAAATGGTCCCGTTTTTATGCTTGATTCCTGTTTTGAGGGTCGATTCATGTTCTATCGGGGCCAACCCTGGCAGGGAGTCAACAAATCCAAGTCCGGCCTGGATCACTTCGATTTTGATTTCATTATCAGGCTGATTATCCGGTTTTACGACCCGGTAAAAACAAGCACGGTCATACATGTTGCGTTTAATATATTCCAGGAAGTTATTTGCGGTTACCGGGGCTTTATCGATATAAATCTCTACTCCGATTATTCCATACTTTGTCGAAATTTCGACGACAGGATTGGATGAGCTTAATGATTTACACCTGGATGCCGAAAGGGATGTAAAAATTATAAGCAGAAAATATGCATACCTGGGCATTGAATTCATCACTTTGATTTATCTCTAAAATCAGTTAATGCGAAATACCTTGAAAGAGTGCGGTTTTATGGTTATTTCAAAGGTGGTGACTTTTTCTCTTTCCCGCCCCCAGATATAATTTCCCTCGCCCGCCTGTCCGTCGATCTTCAGCCCAGAAGGAAGTTCAGTCAACCGGACATTCTCTCCTTTTACACATATCTTCACATCGGATGTCTCCGGCAGGAACGACTCGGCAATAAGCGTATTATTATCGTACAGGAACAGACTGACCTTCGACGGGCCTTCAAAATACACCTTCATATCCTGTGAAAGCACCTCACGGATCCTGCCCAGCACCTCCTGCGGATATTGATAAAGATCGGCGAAATTATCGGGTATTGTTAAAACGAAAAGTGATCCGTTCCCATATCTTGCCTGATGCAGTATCGGCCAGCCGGCAGCGCCGTCAAGCGAGGTAATGTCTTCCCATGAGTCATTGGTCAGGTATTGGATCTGCGGGATCAGGATATCTTTTTCCGATTTCACCACAATTCCCCTGCCCAATTGGAACTCATTGACCAGGGCCTTCCTCTGCGTATATTGCAATTCAACAATATCTTCAATCCCCTTACCTTCCAAAGCATAAAGTAAGCCTGAAGTGATGGTAACATTTTTGCCGGCTTCCAATCGCGCTCTGATCTTAATAACGATATCCTTGTCGAAAGCGGCGGTCTCCGTTAACAGGATCATCGATGGTTCTGCCGGAAACTCAGGCACGATATCCATGGGTATTCCTTCCATGCCCATGTAATTCTGCAAAAAATCTTCTCCTGTTGAATGAAACGGTTTGTAAGTCTTGACGCCCACGGGGCTTCCGAGCAGTCCAACGATCGCATCGGCCATCTCAACGGTATAGCCGGCGGCCCTGGCCATCGTTGACGGTGTAACCATTTTCCCGCCGGCTGATTTAAACGGCTCCATGATTTCATCAAAATCAAATGATGTTCCTGTCCCCTGCCATTCTGCCCGATCGGTTGTTAGGATGGGCCGTTGAAGCTGACGGAAGTCAAACAGGGTTATTTCAGGGGCTTTGGCGATCAGGGTGAGCCAGAGCTGTTCGGTGTACCGGTCGATATAACGCATGCCCCCCGTGTCGACCCAGCCTCCCCCATTGTTTCCGGGTTTCAGGTTTTCGAAATATCGGAATACCAGGTAACTCTCATATTGCTGGAGGTGCTGACCCCCTGCGTCCGGGTCCCTGGTTTCCGTTCCGGTGTATATGCCGTCGTACTGCTCCGGCCCCGCCTTCAGGTCAAAACCGAGTCCCTGGAAATGTTCGTACCAGTTGGGATACTTGATCACAATCTTCACGTTGGGATTGACTGCCTTTGCGGGTCCGATGATAAGATCATTTCCCGCATCCCGCATCTGCTGAAGCCTGAAATCGGTCCAGCTTCTTTCCCCCTTTTCCCTGATACAAAATTCACATTTGCAGTCTGTGAAGAAAAAATCATCGAGGATCATTTCATCGAAATGCTTAGCCGTGTATTCGGCGACCTCCCTGGCTTTTTGCCGGTATTCCGGGTTGGAATAACAATAGGTCTGGAAACGGTTCCTCTCGCTGATCGTGTAGGTGATCCCCCCTGCCGTTTCGATTCCCCTGTCTTCGAAATATTTTTTTGCGCCATTCAGGATTTTTTCATCCACCACGATGAGGTCGCGGTGGGTCTCAAGGTAAATCTTGTCGACTTTTACCTGTGAGGAGATCACGTGCCAGGCCGAATCCAGCCATTTTTTGTCAGCCATCTGCCTGACCTCATAAGCCCTGGCATATACCGATACCCTGAAGTTTTTATAATGGCTTCCGCTTTGGGCAACTGAATTTACGATGGAAAGAACCAGCGCCAGCAGCAGCAGCGATTGGAATTTTCTCATGATCAGAAAAATTTAAATTAAAAATCAGAAAAGGGATAATGACAGGCTAAGGTAATACCTGGCGGGTACTTATTCAATTGATTTTTTGATACTCATACCGTGTAACATGCCAACCTGATGACAGCTGGTACGTGAGCGGAAAGAGGCCGACCCAAGGGAAAAAATACCTTCTCTCCTCGATCAATAAATCGCCCATCCAGGTGTTATGCAGTAATGGTCTGATTTCGCCGGCCATGATACCATAGGCGGACAATAGATTGCCATCCGTGTTAAATTCATAATGATATTCATAGGTTATGTCGCCGTCGAGGTTATATTGGATCACAACCGAATCCGAGGAATGATTATCTGAATACAAATATTCCTCTGCCCACAAAAGCGTGCTGTCGCCTGTTTCCTGTTCCTTGCGAAACAGCCTGTTTAAATCATCATAATAATAATTGATAATATTATCGATGTTGAGGCCATCCGGAGAACTTGTCTCTACAACCAGATTGCCCGGGCTGTTATAGAAATAATAGGTATGTGTATGTTCAAGCCCTCCCGGTTCAGATGACCAGGTATGAACCAGTTTCCCATCCGAATATTCATAATGCCTGGAAGTGTGAAGATCTCCATTGTAATAATAAAAGGATTCCCCGGTGAGATGATCTTCCTGGTATTCATAAATGACATAACTCCCCGGCTGGGGATTGCCGGATTGCCCGGCATAGGATGTTTTTTTATGTAATCGTCCGGATATGTATTCATAGGTATCATAAAACAGCAGGAGCGATGGATACTCGAAAAAAGACTCTTTGATAACCCGGCCCGATCGATCATAATCGTACGTCCGGTAAGAATGCGGATGGCCTGAATATTGGTCCGAAAAATAAAGGAGTTTTTTTATTCTGTATTCTCCTTTGGTCAGGATTATTTCTTCGTCGGTACAGGAAAAAAAACAAAAAATAATCGGCAGGGTAAGCAGAACGTGTTTCATGATACTCCATGAACTGTGCAATAAAATGACACACTTTCTCCACAGAAGGTTGGAAACCAAACGGATTACTGCGGATACATTGTGCACGAATTGCCTTTAACCGCAAAAAAAAGTATTTTATCCCTGTAACCATTATTATTTCTCACGGTAATCAATTCAGAACATAACCCTTTCCGTTGAGTGGAAGAATTATCCGACGAAATGATCATGCTCAGGGTGAAGAAAGGCGCCCTGGCTGAACTTTCAGAATTATTCGACAGGTATCATGTGAAATTGTTCAATTTCTTCATGAAGCTGACTTTCGACAGGGCGGCCAGTGAAGACCTGACGCAGAACCTGTTTTACCGGATTATCCGGTACAGGAATACTTACGAGGGAAAGGAAAACAGTTTTAAACCCTGGATATATCAGATGGCGCGGAATTTACATGCAGATTATTACCGGCAGCAAAAAAAGAACAACGAAGTGTTCGGAAGACCGGAGATGGGGCATGAAAATATCGCGCCGGAAACGAGTCATTTCGAAGAAGATGATTATAAAAGACTGGATTGGGCCCTTCAACGCCTGGAACCTGACCAGCGCGAGATCATCGTCATGAGCCGGTACCAGGGATTGAAATACGAGGAGATCTCCAGGATCCGAAACATCTCGGTTCCCGCAATCAAGGTGCAGGTGCACCGGACCATGAAAGAATTGAGAAAAATATATTTTAACCATAAAGCAAGCTGATATGAAGTGCGAAGAGGTACAGTCCGTGCTCATTGATTACATCGATGGAGGCCTCGAGGCGGAGACCAGGAAGGAAATTGACGATCATTTAAAATCATGCGAAGTCTGCTCCGGTGAATTAGCCAGGGAACGAATGATCATAGATAAGATGGCAGGTTCTGAAACCATAATCCCGGGGGAAAGGCTGCGGGCGAACTTCCATGCCATGCTGAAGTCGGAAATCGAAAACCTGGCCCGGGCCAACAGCATAAAAGAAACACCGATCCACCGGATCCTCGGGATCAAATGGTCTTCGCCATTTATGAGAATTGCAGCCGGACTGGCAATCCTGATTGCGGGGATCGCAATCGGAGTGTTCATCCGTTCAGGGTCAGGAAGACAGCAGTCCGGACAATTGTCGGAACTGAAGATCGAAATGCAAGAGATGAAGGAGATGCTGATGCTCACCATGCTGAATGAGGAATCCGCAAGCCAGAGGATCAAGGCCGTGAATTATACCTCCGAAATCTCTGTTCCGGATCAAAAGGTCATCACGGCTTTGATCTCTACCTTGAATCATGATAAGAACGTGAATGTGCGGATGGCGGCAGCCTATTCGCTGTCCAAATACTGGGATAATACCCTGGTGAGGGATTCCCTTGTGGAATCTCTCGGCAGGCAGAATGATCCGATCATACAGATCGTACTGATCAACATTTTCACCGATAAAAAGGAAATTAAGGCCATCAGGCCGATGCAGGATATTATTATGAATGAGAACACCATTAGTGAAGTAAAAGATATCGCAGAAAAAAGTCTGACGATTTTAATGTAACAAATATGGAAATTATTGAATTCAATGATATAAAAACGAGGGAGGATACCTATTCCATCTGCGGATTAAAAATTAAATAAACGAAAATGAAAACAATGAACAACATCATGATGCTTGCCGTCATGATTTTCACAACAACAATTTCAAATGGACAAGATTTCAAAATACCGGTCCAGAATGTTCCGGACGGGAAACTTACTCTTGTCGATTTTATGGGCGACCTACCTGTTGAAGGTTATGCAGGAACTGAGATCATCATCACCAATGTGGACGAAGAAGCTCTGATGAGTCCCGAGGAAGTTGAAAGGGCGAAAGGATTGACGCCGATCTATTCCGCAGGTACCGACAATACGGGTATCGGCGTGCACATGGAAAAGAACGGGAACCAGGTTACCCTTACCTGCCTTTACTCCATTGCAAAACGGGTCGAATTCAAAGTGAAAGTTCCCGATAATTTCTCGCTTAAAATTGAAAGCGGCTGTGAACGGACAACGGAAATTGATATAAAGAACATTAAAAATGAGATCGACATCAAGAATTGCATGTCAATTAAGCTCCGTAATGTTACCGGCCCTCTCGTCCTGGCCACCATAAGCGGTGATATTGATGTGGTATTTTCTACCGTCAACCGGGAAAACCCCGTTTCAATCTCGAATATCAGTGGAGCCATCGATATTACACTTCCTGCCAACACGCCGGCGGATGTTAAACTGAATACGGTGACCGGGAATATCTTTACCGATTTTGATATTCCCACCCGCACGGACAAAAGCATGAAGCAGGTCGGCGGATCAAATATTGAATTCCCCCTGAACGGCGGAGGCATAGACTTCAGCATCGTCAATATTAGCGGAAATATTTACTTGAGGAAAGCGTCCTGATCGCATGCCCACAAGAAATTAAAATTTCCATAACATGAAAAACTACTTATTGGTGATCATACCATGTCTGCTGGTCAATCCGGCAATGGCACAGAAGATGATTGAAAAACATATGAATTACAGCCAGGGAAAATCCATCCAATTGAACATACAGATCGCGGATTCGATCCGGATCATTCCCTGGGAAAAGAACGAGTTATATGTAAGGGCCGTTGTAAACATCAATGATAATCAGGACAACGATATTTACACCTGGACTTTTAATGATACCGGTTCGAATATCGAAGTATCTGCTAAAATGCCCGAAAAGGAATTTTGGTCCGATAAAAACAATGATTGCTGCTGTAACCGGATGAATGTATTTTGTGAAATCCATATTCCCGAAAATGCCCGTTATTCTGTCGAAACGATCAACGGGAACCTGATCCTTGCCGGCAAGGGGCCGGATATCCGGGCAAAAACAATTAGCGGATTCATCGACATGACGGTTCCGGGCACTTCCGGGGCGGACCTTGAATTTAAAACGATCACAGGTACAGTCTATACCAACTTTGAATTGAAATCACCGGGAAAGCGCCATTCGGGCATGACTGATTTTGATTTAAGTGTTAACGGAGGTGGCCGGCCGGTAAGCCTGGAGACTATTAGTGGGAATATTTATTTGAGGAAGGGGAATTGAAAAGTAAGTTTTAAATCTGGCAGGGGTTAATTGAGTGTGGGGATGGGTGTGAGTGTGGGTGTGAGTGTGGGTGTGGGTTGGTCCATGGCAGATTGTTTTTCTTAAGATTATGAAGGAACTTGCCGGTCTTTATGGTTGTTATCAAAAATATTAAATGATATTATCTGAATGCATTTTAATAAAACTTCGATAACGCAAAGTTTTGATTCGATTGTTCTGGTGATAAAACGTGCTAAGGAGATCATTGAAGAACATATCAAAAGTGGACGTTAGTAATGCTGTGAACTTTTAGTACGTTTTTATTGGTAACGATGAAAGTCGTTCTTCCTTTTTCCATTGCTTAAAATTTCTTAAACAAATCCCGCCTTCCTGATTTCCTGGTACACCTTTTCCGGCGTCAGCCAGTTCATGCAGGCAAAGTCGCCCCGGTGACAGGTTCCCTGCCCGAAAACGGTACATGGCCTGCAGTGCAGTTCTTCCTTGGTGATTTGTATATCGAGCGAGTTATTCGCATGGTAGGCCGAAAATCCCGCGTATGGGTGCGTGGCGCCCCAGATGGTAACCGTTTTCACACCTGCCAGGGAAGCCATATGCATATTGGCCGAGTCCATGCTGATCATGACATCGAGCTGGGAAATCAGATCCAGTTCTTCGTTGAAGTTCAGGTCTCTGGCCGCGTTCATGGATCCCGGGAAATCAGAGGTCATTCGGTCGATTTCGGCAAGTTCCTTTGGGCCTCCGCCGAAAATGATGAATCGCACATTCACGTTCTTGGCAATCATCCGCATCAGCGATTTCATGTACTCCAGAGACCAGTTTTTCAGGTGATGCTTTGAGAACGGAGCAATGCCTATCCATGACTCTTTGGCTTTTTTGGGAAATCGCTTTAAAAGCTTTTCAAGTGATTCCGGGTCCATATTAAAATAGCTGTCGAACGGAATCCATGTTTTCAACGGCATGTGCCTGAATACATCAAGGTACCTTTCCGTGGTATGTTTCAGGGGGTGAAATATCCTGCCCTTGATGAGGTCCCTTTTGTCTTTCCTTCCCTTATCGATCCTGTATATGTGCTTTCCTTTTATACTGAACAGAAGGCAAAGGATATAGGATCTGATCACCCCGTGGAGGTCAATTACGTAATCAAAATCACCGATTGCGGCAAGGTCTTTCGACAATCTGTACAGGCCCCTCAGTCCTGCATATTTTTCCTTAAAATCGGCCGGGAAAAGCTGGAGCCGGTCAACATCCCTGAAAAATGCGCCGAACATGGGATTGGATACCAGGGTGATCTTTAATGTTGGGTTAATGATCAGCAAGCCCCTGAGAACGGGCAGGGTCAGCGCTACATCACCGATTGCGGAGAACCGGAGGACTACAAGATGCACCGGCCTTTCGGAAAGATCAGAATTTTGCAATGCCAGATATGATCAGTAATCTTCGTATGATTTCTCCTCGATGATTTCAGACCGGGTATTCAGGTTAATGTCACGTTTGATCTTTGCACGAAGGTCATTGGTGAAATAAACCATCCTTGCCGTTTCGATAAATCCCCTTCCGAAATCCTGTTTTTTTTCATAATCCCTGATCCTGTCTTCGATTTCCCAAAGTTTTTCATTAACCTCCCTGAGCTTTTGGTAGAGGGGATCGCTTTTGTCAGGCATTTTTTCGCCCGATTTGCTCAGAATCTCATATTCGTTGCGGATATTCTTGAGTTTTTGCTGGTCGGTGATCTTCTGCAGCTTGATTTCAAGGATGGTCAATCTGTCAATAAACTCCCCGATAGACACTTCGATCTTCATGAATAATGTTTTGTATTCCAAAATTAAGCATTATTGAATTGATATGCAGCCCGATGCGGCCAAACCCTTTCAAATTCCAACGATTGCCCGGATGATGAATTCCACACCTATTCCCGGATGGGCAGCCATATCCCCATTAACTGCTCCTTCCAATAACCGTCTTAATTCCGGTTTTTTGCCTGTATTGTCAAAAACTCTTTCAAGAAGCCATGTATTTCCTGCTGCCCGCTGAAGCCATCTGCTCAATGCCAGGGCTCTTCCGATTTTTGCATAAACAGCCCTGTCATAAAACCTGTTTACACCGGCCGAAAAATCTCCGGCAACACCACAATTCATAATATGATCGGCTGCCAGCTTCCCGCTGTACATGGCATTCCCAATCCCCTCCCCGAAAAAAGGTTCGATGAGTGACGCCGAATCCCCTGCAAGAAGATAATTATCCCCGGATATCCTTCTCCGGGTCATCCCCAGGGAAAGCGGAAATCCTTCGGGCCGGCCAACCATCTTTGCTTTCGCAAATCGCCTTTGCAGGTGCGGGTTGGAGGCGATCACATGTGGCATGAGTTTTTTCAGATCGGTCCCTCGCCTGGCGATCACATCACTCCTCTGGCCAATGCCCACGTTGGCGAGGTTATTTTTCAGCGGGAAGATCCACAAGTATCCCGGAATGAGCTCTTCAAGAAAATGAAATTCGATGTATCCCTCCCCGGCTATCCCTTCCACCCCTTCGTAATAACACCGGAGACCTCCTGCTAAATGTTTCTTTGGAATTTTATATCCCGATAAATCAGCTGCGATCTTCGATTGAGACCCCGTAGCAATTACCGCCATTCTTGTTTTTAACAGTTGATGATCGTTCCTGTCGGAAAAGACCAGTCGGCCATTTTCACGTTTATGTTTGAAAATTTCGACGTTT
The DNA here is from genome assembly GCA_035292565.1 of Cyclobacteriaceae bacterium. Lineage (GTDB taxonomy): Bacteria > Bacteroidota > Bacteroidia > Cytophagales > Cyclobacteriaceae > DATDPY01. The sequence goes on from DATDPY010000125.1 coordinate 19,300, forward strand.
GAATAGATTTGAACGTGCTTATACCTTCTCACCTCATCCATCAGGAAGTTATCAAAGTCATATCGTGTCGAAAGGGCAAGCTCCGGTATCCTGCCATCTACAAGACGGATGGCGGGTATGGATATTTTCTTTGCCGAAGGGCTGAAAAAATGAACGCCTTTTCCTTCGATTTTCCGGTCGAATGCAATAAATCGATTGAATGTGTCCTGTCCAAGCTGCCTGATCACGGATATAACAAATCCCCCCAGGCAATCTCCGCAGACCTTATCCCTTGGAAATACCGAGCGGTCAATAAGCGAGCATGGAATCCCGTTCTTTCCCAGGAAAAGTGCGGCTGATAAGCCTGCCGGCCCGGCTCCTACGATGGCAATTTCCGATTCGATCATTCGTAAAATGTCCTGTTTTCCCGTTTTATAGGAGAATCGGGATTCAATCGTTAATTTAGCTTAATATTAATCAAACTATCATTTGACTATAAGGTACTTTTTGCCATGAAAAAACTCCTGATCATCCTTCTTGTCATTGTTGTTGTTCTGGTCGGTGCTGCCGTCGCCTTGCCGATCATTTTCAAAGACGATATAAAGCTTGCCATACAGAAAGCTGTGTCGGAAAATGTGAAGGCAAGAGTATATTTCGATGAAAATAAAATCGGCGTTTCCCTATTCAAAAGCTTTCCCGACCTGACGCTTACCCTACGCGATTTCGGCGTGGTTGGCATCGACGTTTTCGAACAGGATACCTTGTTTTCTGCCAGCCGGTTTGCCATTACCGTCGATATTAAAAGTGTTATTTCCGGCAGCAATATAAACCTGAAATCGATCGGGCTTGATAACCCAAATATTTTCGTGCTCGTGCTCGAGGACGGAACAGCCAACTACGACATCATGATCAATTCCGCCGAAGAAGCCGAAGAGGTTGAAACCGAAGACGCTGGTGAAGAAATGAAAATCGGGATCCAGTCATGGGAAATAAACAACGGGCGCATCGTTTATTATGACCAGTCCATGGATTTCATTGCCGGCCTGTATGGCCTCAACCATGAGGGCTCCGGGGATTTCACAACATCGGTTTTTGACATGGATACCCATACCGATATTGAAAAGTTATTGATGAGCTACGGCGGGGTTGATTACCTCAGGAATCAGAAACTCGTTGCTGATATCAAAATGAACATGGATCTGGATGCCATGAAATTCACATTCATGGACAACAGCGTGAAGCTGAATGATTTCGGCTTGCGGTTCGATGGATTCTTGGCTATGCCCGCTGAAGGCTTTGATATGGATATCAATTTCAAATCCGGTGAGAATACCTTTAAAAGCCTGTTCAGCCTCATCCCGGCTGCCTACATGGAAGGATATGAAAGCGTAAGAGCCGATGGGTCATTTTCGTTCGAAGGTTTTGTCAGAGGTCTTTACAGCGATTCTTTAAGCAGAATGCCAGCCTTTAAGGTCGCGCTCAACGTCCTGAATGGAATGATCCAATACCCCGATCTTCCCCAGGATATTAAAAATGTAAATATCGATTTACTGATCAATAATGCGGATGGGGTGATCGATAACACGGTGATCGATATGAAAAAATTTCATATGGAATTCGGCCAGAATCCCATTGATGCCACCCTCCTCGTGCAAAATCTCCGGGATTACAGGATGAAAGCTGCCATGCAGGCAAAATTCAATTTTGCCGATGTTCTCAAAATTTTACCGATGGACAGTACTGAAATTGCAGGTATGCTCGATGCCAGCCTGAATGTCGACGGAGTATATGACAGCGTAAAGCATGTGATCCCGGCTAACGGAACCGCCACACTTAAAGATTTTGTATTTGTCAGCCCCGACCTCCCCCAGGGCATGAAGATAAGTTCATCAAAGGTCGATATCAACACATCCAGCATTGCCGTTGATCATTTCAATGGCAGCATCGGGAAAAGCGATATGTCGCTGAAGGGCTTCCTGAGTAATTATGTGGATTATATTTTCAACGATGATGCCGTACTCCTGGGCAAGCTCGATTTCAATTCCAAAATGTTCGATGCCAACGAATGGATGTCAGAAGATACGGAAGAGACGGATAGTCCGGAAGATACGTCAGCCCTAGAGATTGTCCAGATCCCGAAGAATATTGACTTCACCCTGAATTCTTCCATTGGTACGATCAACTATGACAACCTGGTGCTTACCGATTTTAAGGGAATGCTGATCATCCGCGACGGCATTTTAAGCATGGACGAAGTTGGCTTCAACACGCTCGGAGGGAAATTCGCCATGGACGGATCTTACGATACGCGGGATATGGAAAACCCAATGTTTGATTTTACATTTAATATCAAGGACCTTTCAATCCCGGTAGCTTACGAATCATTCAATACGATTCAGAAACTTGCACCGATTGCCAGGATCATGGACGGTTTGTTCTCAACCGATTTCAAGATGGGAGGAAAACTGCAGAAAGATTACATGCCTGATCTTTCCTCCCTGGCAGGAAGCGGCCTCATCAATATTGCCAATGCAAAAGTAACGGGCACCCAGTCGAACCTGGTGAAAGGGATCGCCGGCGTTACCAAATTGTCCGGCGCATCAGGCGATATGACCCTGAATGATGTGCTGATGAAAGCGGAGATCATCGACGGCAGGGTATTCACCGAACCCTTCAACGTGAAGATCGGGGAAAACAATTCCCTGGTGGCAGGCAGCAGCGGCATCGACGGGTCACTGGATTATACCATAAAAATGGATGTTCCGGCCGCCGCGGTAAATGCTGCGACTTCGCTGGTTTCCTCTGTCACCGGACAGAATTTCAATATGACTGGATCGAATATGAAACTGAACCTCGGTGTGACCGGAAACTATGCCGATCCAAAAGTTTCACTCCTTGGTGCGGAATCGGGCAGTACGGGCACGGCGGCCAAAGAGCAACTCAAAGCAACCATCACCGCTGAAAAGGAAAAGGTCGTTGAACAGGCCAAGGTCGTTGTCGAAGAAAAGAAACAGGAGGTTACACAGAAAGTCGACAGTGCGGTCACACAACAAAAGGAAGCAGCAAAAGAGGAGATCAACAAGGAGGTTAATAAAGCCAAAGACAGGCTTAAAAAACTTTTCTGAGCCGGCAGGCTAAATCAATGAGCGATGTATGGATTGAATGAACTTACACCGGGGGGGTTTATTGCCCTGGTGATAGGCATGATTATCATTTACATCCTTTATCGGATGGTATTTAAAAATAAAAGATGAAACTTCTGGTCGTAGCTTCGCGCTACGACCTCGAGCGTCTCACTACGACCATTTCTGAACTGCAACTTGTAAAATTCAATTCAACCCTATAAATTGTATCCTATCAGCTATCGATCGGGCCCCCGCTTCGATAAGTGATTAGGGTTATTTATATTTATTAAATAAAATATTTTTCCGTCAGCTATGGGAAGAAAGTATCTTATTCGCGACCAGGATGCAATCTATTTCCTGACTTTTACAGTCGTGCACTGGATTGATATCTTCACAAGAAATGTTTACAAGGAAATCTTTATTGAAAGTGTAAAGCATTGCCAGCAAAAGAAAGGCCTTGACGTATATGCCTGGTGCATCATGACAAACCATATTCATGCCATTCTTGGATCCAGTGGCGTTATGAAACTTGAGGACATTATCCGTGATTTTAAAAGTTTTACTTCCCGGCATATAAGAAAAGAATTAGAACAAAACTTATCGGAAAGCAGAAGCAAATGGATACTGAACCTTCTTTACACAACCGGCTTGACCAATAAAAGGAACAATGATTTTCAGCTTTGGCAGCAGCATAACCATCCCATTGAATTATCAACGAACGAAATGATGGATCAAAGGCTGGATTATACGCATTACAATCCGGTTAAAGCGGGATTTGTCGAAAAACCGGAAGATTGGTTGTGGAGCAGTGCAATGGATTACTATGGAACCGGGAAGGGAAAGTTGGAATTAAAGTTTATTGAATAATAAAATGTTAAAATTAGGTCGTAGCGAGACGCTACGACCAGAGATGGTTCTTTTATTTTTATTCGGTATTTTCGAGCCAGGTTCATCCCTTGTTTTTTACAATTCACACAATGAAAAAAGTAATTTTATTTCTCCTGATCATTTTAGCATCATTAGCTGGTTTTTACCCGGCTGATACTGCTTTTATTGCCGCTGAAAATCATTCTCACCCTGCTAATTATGAAATCCAGATACCACTGCCCGAACACCCCCGCCCGGATTTCGAAAGACCGGATTGGATCAACCTCAATGGCGAATGGCAGTTCAAATTCGACTCTGCAAATGCCGGAATAGACCGGCAATGGTTTGGAGAGAAAAATGAATATCCCGACAGGATCACCGTTCCCTTTTCCTGGGGATCAAACCTGTCGGGCATTGAAGATAAAGCCGATATTGGCTGGTATAAAAAAATGATCCGGGTTCCATCCTCCTGGAAGGGCAAGAGGATCTTCCTCGTGATCGGCGCATCCGACTGGCTGAGCAAGGCCTGGCTCGACGGCAATTACATCGGCGAATTCCAGGGTGGTTATTCGCAATTTGAATTTGAACTGACTGATCATGTAAGTCATGACACACCCCAGGATATCGTCATCAGGGTTGATGACAGCCCGCATGCCTTTAAGCTCGAAGGAAAACAGGGGTATGGCAACGTGAGGGGAATCTGGCAAACACCATATCTCGAAGCCCGGGGAAAAAATTTTATCGAGTATATCCATTTTACCCCCGATATCGACCGCGAACTGGTGACCGTTGAAGGCCGGCTTGCCGCCCGCCCGGAAAGCGGCGCCTCCCTGCTATTAGCCATTAACGAAAACCGGGCAAATAAAAAATTGGTCGACCAGAAGCTGAATCCGGAAAGCCGGGATTTTTCTTTTTCCGTTCCGATCGATGATCCCCGCCTGTGGTCGATCGATGATCCCTACCTCTATTCCGCAACTGCAGAGTTGGTATCAGGGAAAACATCCGTAGATAAGGTCTCCACCTATTTCGGTATGAGGAAGATTGGAACTATGAAACTTCCCGGAACCGATTACATGTATGTATCGCTGAACAATAAGCCTGTTTACTTGAAAATGACCCTCGACCAGGCGTACCACCCGGATGGATTTTACACCTGGCCTTCGGATGAATTCATGCGCGATGAGATCATCCGTTCGAAAAAACTGGGCCTGAACTGCAACAGGATCCATGTGAAGATCGACCTGCCGAGGAAACTTTACTGGGCCGACAGGCTCGGCTTGCTGATCATGGCCGACGTCCCGAATTCCTGGGGGGAACCGGATGCGTTGATGAAAAAAGAATCGGAAACGGCTATGGAAAAGATGATCCACCGCGACTACAACCACCCTTCCGTCTTTTCATGGATTTTATTCAACGAAACGTGGGGCCTGTTTACGAAAACCGACAGCGGCCGGCTGTACCTGCCCCAAACCCAGGAATGGGTGGCTGAAATGTACAGAAAGGCCAAAGCCCTCGATAATACCCGGCTGGTTGAAGATAATTCAGCCTGCAACTATGACCACGTGATGACGGACATCAATACCTGGCACGCCTATCTTCCGGGATATGGCTGGGAAAAAATGCTGGATGAATTCACCGGTAAAACTTTCCCGGGATCGGGATTCAACTTTGCCAAAGGATATTTGCAAACCAACCAGCCCATGCTGAACAGCGAGTGCGGGAATGTGTGGGGATATGAGGGAAGCACCGGCGATATCGACTGGAGCTGGGATTACCATATCATGATGAACCAGTTCCGCATGCACCCGAAGGTGGCAGGCTGGCTTTATACCGAACATCACGATGTGATCAACGAGTGGAACGGGTATTATCGTTTCGACCGCTCTGAAAAGTATCCTGGTTTCGAAGAACTTGCGGAAGGCATGATGCTTGCCGACCTCCATAGCGATATTTACCTGGTCCCCGGGTCCGACCTTTGCACCGACCAGTTCCCCGGAGCGGAAGTATCCGTACCGCTGTGGATTTCTACCATGACCGACAGGGTGCCGGCAGAGAACGCCGTCATTCATGCCAGAATGAAGTGGTGGAACGAATTGGGGGTCCCCTTCACCGATGACCTGGGAACACAGGTTGCTCCCATAAAATCCTGGGCCCTGACAGATGCAGGTACGTGGAAGATAAAGCTTCCCGACACGGAAGGACTGGCGATACTGTCATTCCGTGTTGAAGATCCTTCAGGAAATGCCATCCATCGAAATTTCCTGACCTTTAATATTACCGATAGTAAAGAAAACAGCCTGTTTGACGTTACAGATCCTTCAGGAAAATTTAAAGTGCTTTCATTTGGACCGGCAGCCCCGGCCAGTCAGGATTGGTCCGTAAAACAATGGATTTCCATGAATGGAAAGAAGCTGAACGGCGCCGGGACCGGATATTTTGAATATCGTGTAGACATCCCTTCCGATATTGTCTTGAGCGACATTATCGAAGCGACTTTCCGGGCTGAGCTTTCCGCAAAGGAGTTGTTTGGGAAAGATGTTGGGGATTCGAAAATGGAGGGAGATTATATGCGCGGAAAAGGTACCTTCGACCCCGGCAGAAACCCCAATGCCTATCCTATGACTGACGAAAAGAAGTTTCCGTCGATCGTCACTATATCGGTCAATGGCAGAGTGATCGGAACACAGTACCTTCCGGATGATCCGGCCGATCACCGGGGAATTCTTTCATGGCACAGCCAGCTTAAGGATCGAAAGCTCCGGGATGCCGGCTCCTACGGATACCTGGTCAGCTTGAGCATACCAACTGATGTGCTTGCCGATGCCATACGCCGCAGGATGTTCACCATCCGACTTGAAGCCAACCAGATTGGCGGAGGACTGGCAGTTTATGGGCGGAACAGCGGCAGGTATCCTCTCGATCCATCCTTCATCTTCCGGATGAAGTAGTTCTCGCCACCAAGACACGAAGGCACCAGGATTCACTAAGAAATACAATCTTCATCTTAGTGAATCCCCGCCTGCCATCGCCAGACCCTGGGAATGGCGGGCAGGTTCGTGCATCAGTGATATACATTTTCCGCACCTATAATTGTCCACAAATAATATTTAGTATAACAAATTCCTGATTCATTCAACATGGATTACCAAAACCCGGTTTTTCTTCTAACTTTGCCACCAAATTATTTAAACGATATGAAGAAATTTATCAATTTTTCGCTTGCTGTTACTGCTGTAATGGCTGTTTTACTTGCCTGGTCATGCAAACCTTCAGCAACCAAGGAGACCGCATCCGATACTCCCTTGGTCAATGCCCTCACACCTGAAGAAGAAGCTGCCGGCTGGGAATTGTTATTCGACGGAAGCACCCTCGATGGATGGAAAAGATTTAATCATGATACCATAGGTCCGTTATGGAGAGTTGAAGACAGTTGTATCATCGTTCAGGGCGAAGGTCTTGGCGAAGGCAGCGGCGTATGGGGAGGATCACTGATCACCCTGAAACAATACGGGAACTTCGAGCTGGTATGCGACTTCAAGGTTTCCCCCGGCGGAAACAGCGGCATATTATACCATGTGGTCGAAGGCGCCCAGTACTCCCACGATTATGTGACCGGCCCCGAGTACCAGGTAATGGATGATAAAGGATGGACGGGCGACAGCCTTCATGCAGCCCAAACTGTCGGCTCTAATTATGATATGTTCGCCGCACCTGTTACCAAAATAACCAAGCCTGTCGGCGAATGGAATTTGGCAAAGATCATCTACAACAACGGTCATGTCGAACACTGGCTGAACGGTGAGAAAACGGTTGAGTTCGAGGAAGGAAGTCCCGCCTATAATGAGGCATTTGAGAAGAGTAAATGGAATGGGACAGAATATCCCGACTGGAATAAATTCAAAACAGGTTCCATCAGCCTGCAGGACCACGGGGCTCCTATCTGGTTCAGAAATATCAAAGTAAGGGAACTATAAGGTTTACAGACCTCTTATATTGAACTGCCGCGGACAAATTGTTCCGGCAGTTTTTTTATAAATATTCGATTTAAACACCCATCAATCTCACGAAGTGGACTCCGATGGAGGTGTAGAAATCTTTTTCCCCTTCAGAGTCTCCCGCCGGGCTGGGTGCGTACGCGCCGGGGACTCTGATGACCAGAAAGAAATTCTATAGAATAACTGATTTCCCCATTCTCCAAGTAAGTACTTCCTGCAAAGGCTTACTTACAAAGATTGACATATCAGCATTTGGAAAATAATATATTTTAACAATATCTGGATTACTGTTTGAAACTCTAAGCTCTTCAAAATTACCTAACTTCTCTATGAATAAATCTTTATCCCAATGAGTTCCTACTACCACATTATTCATTACCCAGGATTGCTTCAAATCTAAACTCTTTTTCTCCTCAGCAGATCCAAATTCAGTTGAAAGACTTATATCGTATGTATCACTTATAACTGATTTTATGCCTTTTGATATCGCATTTCCATCATTTGCTCCCCATCTTGGGTAAAATGTAACTTCCGCTTCATAATCTCCACTTGGTAATTCGAATGTATTGATATCAAATTTAAAGGCATAAGGTGTCATATCAACCCGAATTTTTTTGTCGGCACCAATATATATATCTTCTGGTTTCTGATTTTTTAAATTAATACTAGCCATCATTTCGACAGGTAATGGAATATTTGTCTCAATTGTATATTCTACAGTATTTGCACTAACAACAACAGCTTTTACTTCGATCTTTAGATTTGAAGGTAATGTATTTCGAGCCCTCGGAATTACTGCTACTGAGTCTTTTTTAACTATTGGTCTTTGTTCATCAATATTTGATGTGTCCAAATCCTTACCCGAGCTTAACGAATTAATCTCTTTGGGAGATTTTGAGGAGCATGAGAACATTACAGCTATTGTGGCTATAAAAAATAATTTATCCATTATATTATTGTCGAAAATAAAAATAACAAAAAATATGTTAAACTGTAATGGACATTCACTAAAAAATACAAATAATTCTTCAATAACCATGAGCCAACTAACTATACTTATCATAACTATCGCATCAGGGTTTCGCGAGGGTGGACTCTCATGGGAGAAAAGTAATAAACCTGATGAAGCAACCTTGATTTTACATAAAGAATTATCGCTAAAATTACTATATCTTTTTCGACATGTTACTGAATATACATTAAATTTACTAACCCTTTAACCCAACGCTTTTGACGATGTAATGAGAAAGCTTACTGTTTTATTAATTATTGCTATTTTGATTTTGATTCCGAGTGTTTTATTTATTATTAATTTTAAAAATCAAATTATTTCTGATGATATAACTGATTGGTCAGCATTTGGCACATATTTCGCCGGAACGGTTGGCACACTTATTACAATCCTCGCGATTTTAATTGTATATGTGACATTTTTAAATCAAAAAGAACAACAATTCGAAAATAGATATAATCAACTTTTAAACTCGTATTCAACTCATCTCAACTTAATACATGAAAAATGGTTAATGTTTCCAACGCCTGTTGAATACCTTACAGGTAGGGAAATATTTGGATGTGCAGCTAATTATTTCTATCACGAAAACCCAGTTAAAAATAATTATGAAGAAAGGTTTAATAAAATGCATCAAACACATATAAATGTATTTGGAAGTTATATTAATTTTTTATTGGAAGTTATTGATACAATTAAGAAGCGCTCTAACCTGGATAAGACCACATCAGATTATTACTTACAGAGATTTAGTTTCACTATGTCGTTTTATGAGTTAGTATATTTTGGGTATTATTCGTTATATCATCTAAAGAGTAAAGAAAAAGAATTATTTAATACGATTTTAAGAAATTTTCTTTTTAGAATTAATATTGATTATTCAACAGAATTGCAACATCGAGAGGTAGCATTATATTTAAAAGAAAAATTGTTCTCACCGCAGAAAAAGATTAATACTTAATCCTCCTATTAAAAAAAAGTATAATTTATATAACAGAAATTCAGAAAACCTTTTCCTCCTTTGTGTTATTTAAAATTAACGACGATGGACTTCAAAAAACATTTAATACAAGCCTATTTAGGGATAGACTTTACCGCTCAATTTATTGCAATGAAAAAAAGTTTACCTAATACAAGCTTAGAAGATTTCTATCAAGCTTGGCAAAGAAAAAACGGGATATCTCCGATTCAAGATAAAAATGAAATCTTTACACCTGGGTTATTCTTAGGTTATTTATATGTAGCTGTCGTTTTGTTTCAACAAAGCAATGAAGATAAGATTCCAAATACACCAATTAATAAATTAGATAAAACCCTTTGGGGTAATATATATATTAATTCCAAAATAAATTCTGGAAAAAATAAGCAATGGAAACAATTTAATTGGAATTCTATTAATGAAACAACCATAAAATATATTATTAGAAGAATTAGAAATTCTTTATCACATTTTAATTTCATAATAGATGATGACTGGTACTTCACCTTTTATGATGATCCTGATAAGAATAATAAATATGAAAAATCCGAAATATCTATTAAATTTTCATTTGATGATTTAGCATTTAAATTTTTACCTACCTTGAATAGTTTTTTAATGAACGAGTAATAAACGTCACAAAACATGTCGGTATGGCCAATTCCTAAATCTTATTTCTTGATTTCTTCCGAAATTCTTTCTAGTTTCTGTTCCAGAATAATGATTGACCATTTATATCCGGTAACGGCTTTATCGACCTACCATTGGCTGTAATAGTTCCATAAGGAGATGAGTTACCTTAATAGAGTATTAAAATGGATATGGGAAGGAAAGTATTTATACATACTTATTATCCTTTTATTATTGGTATTATTAGCAGACAATATATGTATCGACGGACTCGGAACGGCTGATAATATTCGAATTTATGGATTACTTCTACAATTGACAGGCGCAATGATAATTGTATACTCATTAAAGGAAAAACTAATTTTATTCAAAGGACATGGTCTTGGAACATTTCTACTAAATTATTTTAAAACATTCCCTAAAACAGAAAAGAAACGAATTTTAGAAACGAAGGGTAATATAAAAGGATCCTCAATTGTGTCAGGGAATGCAAGAGTTCTGAAGAGACCAATTGAAGACCTTAAAGACATCATTCGATACTTTGATGAGGAAATTCAATTTCTGCATAAACAACTAATGAAGACAAAGGCAGAATTGAAAAATGACATTACGACAGTAAAAACAAACTTAGATGAAGTAAGAAAAAGGTTAGGAAAACAAATAGAAGATACACAACAATTAATTTCGGACTCAACAATATCAAATGTATGGGTTGACTTATTTGGGATTTCAATTATTTTTATTGGACTAATATATGGAACGATTCCTGATCTTGTAGAGAAGATAATTTGGTGAAATACTTTTATAGCCAACACGCTGACGATTATGGGAAAATGATTATTCGATATTCTTAATAAAAGTATTAAATTGAATAAAAGTTAAATATGATTTGGAGAATAATGTGGTAGTCGTATTTCCCCCTATCAGAATCTCTACCATGCCCTCTGTCGATCCAAAAATCTTTCCTATCTTTCCGGATCTTAATTTCATAAACCAAATGCTTTGATCATGAACTCCCCCCTCCAAAGAAGAAAATTCATCAAATCCCTGGCGGCCCTGCCCGCGGCGGCGGCCCTTTCTTCACTGCCGCGTTCCGCCGGATCCATGCCAGCGGTTGCAAACGCGAATCCCTCCCGATGCGGACTGAAAATCGGTCTGAATGCTTTTTCATTTAACGACCTGCTCCTCGGCGGCAAAATGACCATCGATGAGGTATTGGATTACTGTGCAGAACAATGCATCGATGCCGTCGACCTCACCGGGTATTATTTCCCCGGATATCCGGCTGTTCCACCCGATGAATACATATATCATGTCCGCAAAAAAGCCTTCCGGCTCGGCCTCGAGATCAGCGGCACCGGCGTCAGGAATAATTTCACGGAATCCGACGAAGGCAAAAGACGGGCGGATATTAGCCTGATCAAATACTGGATCGAAGTCGCAGCCAAGCTCGGCGCCCCGGTCATCCGGGTCTTCGCCGGTGAGCCATCTACGGACCAATTTGACTGGGACCAGGTTGCGAAAAGAATGGCGGGAGAACTGAAGGAGTGCGTCGGATACGGCAAAGCTCACGGGGTGGTGGTGGCCATACAGAATCATAATGATTTCATCCGCACAGCGGCACAGGTAAAAAAAATCATGGCCCTGGTGGATTCCGAATGGCTCGGCCTTCACCTCGATATTGGGAGTTACCGCGAAGGCGACCCCTACGAGGAGATCAGGGCTTCGGTTTCCTATGCCGTTAACTGGCAGATCAAGGAAAACGTATATTTCAACGGAAAAGAAGTGCCGACCGACTTCGACAGACTGACCGGCATCATCCGGTCTTCATCTTACCGGGGCTACCTCCCCCTCGAAACCCTCGGGCCGGGCAATCCGAAAATTAAACTGGCGGCGATGCTGGAAAAACTGAGAAATGCATTAAATTAATCTGCGTAAATTTTTTTAATGATGAAAGCAGCGCTGCATCGATGTTTCTTTTATCCGGTTCTCTTTTTATTCATACCCTTATTTCCATCCTGCACCGATCAACCGAACGTTGAAAATCCGCGGCCCAACATTCTCTGGATCGTTGTTGAAGACATATCTCCCTATATCGGAGCCTATGGAAATCCGGAAGTGAAAACTCCCAATATCGACCGCCTCGCATCCGAAGGCGTGAGGTATACAAATGTACACACCACCGCCGGCGTATGCGCCCCCAGCCGATCCGCCATCATTACGGGAATGTATCCCATGTCGATCGGCACCCAGCACATGCGTACGCTCGGGGATTCCAAATACTCGGGAGTTCCGCGGTATTCTGCAGTGATTCCGGAAGATGTAAAATGCTTTCCCGAATACTTGCGCCTGGAGGGATATTATTGCACCAACAATGAAAAGCAGGACTACCAGTTCGAAGCCCCGGTAACCGTCTGGGATGTGAACGGCCCTACAGCTTCGTGGAGGAACCGGCTGGATGGAAAGCCTTTCTTTTCGATATTCAATTTTTCAGTCACGCATGAATCCCAGTTGTTCAGCAGGCTCGATGACAGCCTCACCGTTGATCCGGCAAAGGTTACCGTTCCCCCGATTTTACCGGACACTAAAACAACCAGGATTGACATCGCCAGGCTTTATACCAACATCGAAATCATGGACAGCCAGGTCGGGGAAATCATCGACAAGCTGAAAGAGGACGGGCTGTATGACAACACCATCATCATCTTCTACAGCGATAACGGAGGCGCCATTCCCTGGACGAAGAGGGAAATCACGGAACGTGGAACCCATATCCCGTTCATTGTCCGTTTTCCGAATGCAACGAACGCCGGGACCACCAACGATGAACTGGTCAGCGCGGTTGATTTCGCACCGACGATGCTTTCCCTGGCCGGGATAAAAATTCCGGAATACATGCAGGGCCAGGCCTTCCTCGGGGAACAAAAATCCGCCACGCCCCGGAAATATGTTTTTGCCGCCCGCGACAGGATGGATACTGAAACAGACAGGGTAAGGTCGGTGACCGACGGAAGATACAGGTATGTCTATAATTATATGCCGGAGAAGCCTTTTTACCAGGATATTCAATACAGGATCAGCATACCCGGCATGCAGGAAATCCTTTCGATGAAGGAAGAAGGAACCTTAAACCCGGTGACGATGACCTGGTTCAACACCAAGCCCGTCGAAGAACTTTATGACGAAGTGAACGATCCGTGGGACCTGAAAAACCTCGCCGGCGATTCCGCTTACCGGGAAAAACTGAATGAACTCAGGACCGCATTCCAGGAATGGACCAGCACTGTGGGCGACCTGTCTGAAAAATCCGAACAGGAAATGATTCGCAGGATGTGGAACGGAAAAGACCGGGCTCCCGCAACTGAGCTTCCGGAAATTCAGCGGATGAACAACGGCGTGAAGATCACCTGCCGGACCACCGGAGCTTCCATAGGGTACCGGATAATCAATGTCGCACAACCCGATGCTGTCAGGATGGAGCCGGAGATGTCGTGGGACTTCGGCGTAATGAACAGGCCGGAACTTAAAGGCAGGGATTTGCCCGTGAAACCATCCTGGAATTTATACCGGGAAGGTGAAACGATCAGCCTTCACCGGGGCGATACGTTAAAAATAAATGCTATGCGCATCGGCTATCTGCCGGCTGTGATGGATTTTGTTTTTTAGTTTCAGTTCCAGGACTTAATACGTATAATTTTTTTATCTTTATCGTAAAGAATCATTATGGATTCCAAAATAACGTTGTCCTTCAATTCAGATATTATCAAGAAAGCGAAAAAGTTTGCTGAAATAAAAAATATCAGCCTTTCCCGTCTCACGGAGTTTTTATACAGGCAGATCGTTTCCGGAAATTATCATAGCCTCGAGGATTTCCCAATAGGTGATTGGATAAATAAATTATCGGATGGGGAAGCCGTATACCGGGTAAAGCCACGAACCAGAAAATCAATGAAAAAGGAATATCTCCGTGGAAAACACCATCTCCGGTAAAACTCAGGATGAAAGTCTTTCTTGATGCGAATATTCTCGTCTCCGTACTCAACAAGGAATATCCCGTTTTCAGTTATTCTGCGCGCCTACTGCAATTGGCTTTGACAAAAAAATTTCAATTGTATACATCGCCCATCTGTCTTGCCATTGCCTTTTATTTCGCCGAAAAGAAAAGTGGCCGCAAGAAGGCT
>DATDPY010000126.1:0-9298 GCA_035292565.1 Cyclobacteriaceae bacterium
TAAAGACTGCGTTCACCGAATCGCGGTTATCCCAGGACAATTCCCCAGTCTCGCTATCCCATGGACCCGCGGGGGATGCTATCACGTCCGACAATTTCAAATCTTCGCCATTCATATTGACGCTCATCGGGTGCATCAGGATGAGGGCAGGTGGTGCGCCCGCGTCTTCCCAGATACTGCCCATACCCGAGCTGCGGGCCTGCTGACCGGCGGCTGCCCCAACCATTCTTTTCAGCACGGATTCCCGCGGCAGGTCAAGGCGAACGGTCTGATTTCCCGGCTGAACCGCATTCATCCGGAATATTACCGCGCCTGCTGGTATGAAGACCTGTTTGAGGGGATGGCCCGCCGTGGCAAAGAAATTCAATATTTTTCCGGCCCCGAAGGGTTCGTTGGTATCGAAATGATAAATTCCATCAAAGTCCTGGAAAGCAGCCACGGCATTCAGCATAGGATACATTTCGGCGCAGAAGAAACTGGGTGCGGGATGATCGTACTCTGTAATTGTATAAGGCATACCGGCAACCCGGTGGTGCCCAAACCGGGCTAACGTCCCGCCCTGCTTATCGGACACCATCGATGAATTCCTGATCAGCCAGTCGGTTCTTGACCAGGGCCGGTTTGGGAAACTGGGATGCTCCCAATAGGCATGCATATCGATAAAATCCGCATAAGTCGATTCCCTGAGCATGCCCTGCGCCCAGCTATAAGATGCCTGGGTAATGCATACCAGGCCATGAATTTTCAATTCGTTTTTGTAATACGTGGTCATTTCTTTTGCATACGACATTTCCGTATCCATGAGGAATCCCCACAGCATTTCCTTTCGGAGGTCATCCTGTTTATCATAATTCCCGATAATATTCATCAGGTCGGCATTTTTGGGATATCGGGGTTTGGAAATCACCCAGGCTTTCCATTGTGCTATCAGGGCATTTTTATGATCGGGCCTTAAATCCGGCAATACTCTCCAGGCAGAAAGAAGGGAATTTTCATTATTAACTTCTACAAAAGCGACAGCCGGCTCGTCGGCGTAAGTATTTCCCGTATAGGGATTGAGGTGGGTCAGCAATTTCTTTGCGTAGTCCTTCTGCATTTCGATATAAGGCCTGTAAAACTGGTCGATAGCCTTTCCAAAATTAAAGTTCCCGATTCCCGGGTAATCAACACCAGGGTAAGTCCTGGAAACGTGGGTATTCAGGTTGGTATAGATGCCGTTCAATTTTAGTTGATAAATCAGCCAGTCGAGTCTTTCAAGCTGGCCGGAATCCAGGTCAGTCATATCTTGGTTCCAAATTCCTCCGGGTGCGCTGTTCATATCCATATGGTGGAACCTGATCACATTCATCCCGAGCTTTTTCAGGCGGGCGGCAAATATCGTTGCCGTATCTTTCTGCAGGAAACAGGATCCGAATGTCAGGTTATCGCCGAAAAATTTTATCCTTTTGCCATTGCCGTCGATAAAATGTCCATCTTTCACCGTAATAAACCCTGTACTGCCTGCTTCCTCGTCATTCAGGAAGGCTAAATTCACCTCCGTATCGGAGGTATCGAGGTCGGGAATGACGAAGTCGAACCAACCGTATTCACGGATCTCGCCGGAAGTGCCGGTACATGAATAAATGGTGAGCATAAGCGCGCCCAGGATCAGAAAAATGCAAATAATATGCAGGATTGAATATATTTTTTTCATGCTTGTTAAAAGGGTTAGGGTAAAAAAATCTACATTGGACCGAATCGAAACAAGTTAAAAAAAGAATAGGGAATTTCCAAGGTATTCATATGTTACACAGAGCAACACGGAGATACACAGAGAATGTAAGAATTTACCAGATAAGGGCATTAATAACAATCAAATATAAACTATGTGTCTCTCTGTGCCTTGTGCCACCGCTAAAGCTACATCGACACGCGGTCTCTGCGCCGCTCTGTGTAACACATTTGCATCTATAAATAAAACTGTAATTTCCTCATTTGAAAAATTTAACTTATTTTCTGTCAACTAAAATAAACCCGGATCGATCCATGAAACAATCCCTAAAATTCAGTTTACGGATAGCCATCGCAATGCTTTCCGTATCCTATGTCTTTTCACAAAACCCGACGATGAAAGCAGGAATTGCCAGGATTGATATTACACCTACCGAAAACCTCTATATGGGCGGCTATGATGAATCCTGCCGCTCCGGACCGTCCTTGGGTCATCATGGCAATATCTTTATTAGGTCACTGGTGCTTGAAGATCATTCTACGCCGATCGTTTTTATCGAGATCGACGTTGTAAGCCTTCAAAGGTCGCTCTACGATTCCATCAGGAACCTGGTATCGGTAAAAACCGGAATACCATTCGACAATATTCTCCTGGGATGTACGCATAACCATGCGGCCCCTTATCCCGGTCCGGATAATTCGAAAACCGAATGGTTTAAAAATTTCCCCAATAACATCATTAAATCAGTTCAGGCTGCCATTTCCGATCTCGAGCCGGTAAAAATGGGCGGAGGCAGGGGAAGTTCCAACATCGCCATGAATCGCCGGAAGCGCATGACCGATACGTTGTCGTATCTTACCTTTGATGAGAATAATTCCAGTCAGTCTTACGGGAAATACAAAACCGATAATCCGGTTCTCATCAGGGAAATGGAAGGCGTTGTACGGCTTGGGGCGAACCCCGGCGGACCTATTGACAGCGAGGTAGGAATCATCAGGTTCGATAAGTTATCGGGGCAGCCCAAGGCGATATTTATAAATTATTCATGCCATGGAACTTCGCTGGGAGGAAGAAATAATTTAGTTTGCCCTGAATGGAACGGACATATGCTCGACTATGTTGAGAATCAGTTCCCGGGAGTGGTGGGCATATTTGCCCAGGGGGCGGCAGGGGATATCAACCCGAGAATTGTAGGCGGTCTTGATGGAACTATTGATAATCCGGATAAAACCACGGAACTGGGGAATGAAATCGGCAGGGAAGTAGTCAGGGTAGTAAAAGAAATAAAAACGGATGACCCGGGGAATTCCGCGATTAAGCTGTTACACGCGAACATAGTCTGCCCGAAAAAATATGCGGAAGTGGTCAGGGATTTCCGGAATACAACAGTTGCCGTACCGACAACCGCATTGAGGATCGGCGATTTCGTGTGGGTGACATTTCCAGGAGAATTATTTCACGAAATCGGTCAGGCCATAAAATCTGCAACGCATGCCAGGTTCCCGTTTTTTGTCGGATATTGCAATGGGTCACTGGGATACCTTCCAACGCGTGAAGCCCACGCCGAGGGAGGTTATGAACCATGGACCACACAATTTGATCCCGCAACAGAAAAAATTTATGTAACGGGTGTGGAAAAATTATTAATGAAACTATATTAACATAAATCACAAATAAATAAAGGAGGTAATTATGTCAGGCCCCGGTGCATACTGGATCGGAAAAGAGGAAAAAGACGCAGTAATGGAAGTTATGGAAAGCGGCTATTTTTTTCGCTATGGAAGCGAGTCCGATCCCAGGTTCCTTCATAAGGTTGCTGATCTCGAAAAAGAATTTGCAAAATACTGCGGCGCCAGGCATGCCCTGGCCACTTCGTCGGGTACTTCATCTCTGGTCGCCTCGGTGATTGCCCTTGGGCTGAAACCAGGAGATGAGATCATTGTGCCTGCATACACATTCGTGGCCAGTTATACTTCTTGCATCTTTCCCGGTGTTGTTCCTGTTCTTGCCGAGATCGATGAAAGCCTTACCCTTGACCCGGATGACATCGAAAAGAGGATCACCCAGAAAACCCGGGCGATCATGCCGGTACATATGCTGGGAAATCCCTGTGATATGGACAGGATCATGAAAGTTGCCTTGAAACATAAGCTGGCAGTTCTGGAAGATTGTTGCCAGGCTGCAGGCGCATCCTATAAGGGTAAGAAGATCGGCACGATTGGAAGTATGGGCGCTTTTTCCCTGAATATTTTCAAAACCATCAACAGCGGCGATGGCGGACTCGTGATCACAAACGACGACCGGTTGTATGAAACGGCCTTCGGGGTCCACGACCAGGGGCATAAGCCAAACAGGTTCGGTGTGGAAGTAGGATCGCGTAATGTGCTGGGATTGAATTTCCGGATGAATGAAATTACGGCAGCAGTTGGCCTTGCCCAATTGAAAAAAATCGACAGGATCATCACCGTGCTCCATGAAAAGAGGGCGAAATTCAAGGACCTGATCTCTGTAGCCGGGGGGTTCAAATTCAGGAAACTCAATGATCCCAGGGGTGATTGCGGAACCTTGTGTACGGTTATTTTCGATACCAGGGAAAAGGCAGTCAAAGTTTCAAAGGCGTTGGGATCGAAAACCGTTGACCAGAGCGGCTGGCATGTTTATGCCAATATGGAGCATGTGATGTCGCATCTTAAAAAAGCCGGACAACCCCATACTAAAGGATCTTATCCGCGGACCGATGATATTCTCAGCCGTGCGATGAATATCAGTATTGGCGTTGTCGATGGCGGACTGGGCGCAGGTTGGGGAATCAATATAAATTCAACGGATGCGGAAATTGAAGATGCTGCAAAGCAGTTTATTGATGCTTGTAGTTCTTAAATTTCATATTCCAAGCTCCAAGCTCCAATTTCCAGGCAAGGGATATAATAATTCCCATATCTGCAATTATTAATAGTGCGCTAAATTAGCCCCGGGTAATTGTCGCCCGTTAACCAATAACCATTAACCCATTAACCAATAACCAACAACTACAGCATCCTAGTGATCTCAATATGGATCTTTGTCTGAAAGATTGGAACACCCGAAGCAGTGAGATCCACGCCAAAGGCTAGGAAAAATTCAGGTGGCAGTGGGATGGTTGTTGTTCCCGAAACTTTTAAGGTACCCTCATCGAGATCGGTAATTTTCAACAGGGCGGTCACGGTTGTTGATCCCTGGGGGATGTTCAGGGCAAGGGATAATTCGGTCCGGTCGCCATTGATCTCCCAGGTGCCGTTCGAAAAACCCGTATCTTCCCCGGAGCATACGTACCAGATCTGACCGTTGTTTTTCAGCTCGAGGCGGGTATTTGCGAGGTTATCGCATCCGGCCGAGGTTAACAGCGCTGCATTGATTGCGGCGGTCATATCTGTGTTGGCAGCGAGAACCGTATCGCCCTGGAATACCAATGGATCCATCAGAACGGCTGCAGAAATGATATATTTTCCGACCAGCGGATCAGTCGGCCCGTCCTCATTATTACAGGATTGAATCACCAGCATGGCAGATATAATCGTTACGGCTAAGCCGAGGAACAATATTTTTTTCATCTTAAATTGAATTAATTTTGACTGATTGCATGGTACAAGAACGACAAAAATATACAAAAATTATATCATACCTGATTCACAAGTATATATTATCCCTGTTGATATCCGTATTAATCTTCATTCCTGAAGCGATTTCGCAATCCATAATTATCACAGGAACAGTAACGGACGAAAATAATATCCCCCTTGAAGGAGTCAATATATATTTCATGAATTCACTCAGGGGTACATCCTCCAATATGGAAGGGCAGTTTTACCTCGAAAACCAGGTTGCTCCTCCGCAGATTATTGTTTATTCGATGGTTGGTTATGAAATCAGGCAGGACACCATTGTAGCTGCAGGTTCATTCAGGGTAAACATCGTATTATCGGAAAGCATGCTTTTTGGTCAGGAGGTGGTGATCTCGGCATCGAGGATAGAGGAGAATATTCTTTTCTCACCAGTCTCTATCGAGAAGCTCGATATCACAAAAATAGCCAATATGTCCTCCGCTAATTTTTATGATGGCCTTTATCGCCTGAAGGGAGTTGACATGAATGTGCAAAGCCTTACTTTCAGAAACCCGAATACGAGGGGTTTCAACGGCAATACGAATTATCGCTTCAGCCAGATCATCGACGGTGTGAATAATATCTCGCCAGGCTTAAGTTTTGCGGCAGGCAACCTGTTAGGGATATCCCAACTCGATGTCGAAAGTGTCGAATTATTAACGGGGGCATCTTCGGCCTTATACGGTGGAGGGGGAATGAACGGGACGCTGATCATCACGAGCAAAAATCCATTCGAATACCAGGGATTATCAGGCAGCATGCAAACAGGCCTGATGCATCTCGGTTCGGGGGAAAAGATCTCGCCCACACCCTATTATGATTTTGGATTGCGTTATGCACGGACCATCAGGGACAGGTTGGCCATAAAGATTGTTGGCTCCTATCTTCGGGCCGATGACTGGTATGCCGGCGATTTACGCGACAAGGGAGACCTTGAAAATATTCTATCATCGCGAAATTCGAATCCGGGTTATGACGGGGTGAATATTTACGGAGATGATTTTGCACTGAACCTGAAATCCATTGCGCCCGATGTGGCAAAGGGCTTTGTCGAAACCCTGGGCCTGACTCCGGGAACATCTGAATATGATTCGGCATACAATTTTATCTATAATGCCGTGCCGGACCAGGACGTAACCCGTACCGGCTGGGAGGAAAAGAAACTGGCGGATTACAATGCGGAAAATTTAAAAGCCAATACGAGTATCCATTACAAGGTGACGGACAGCCTGGAGGTTATGATTCAGGCGAACTATTCAAAAGGACAGGCAATTTATTCCGCTCAAAACAGGTTCTCGATCAGCGACTTCTGGCTTGCCGGCTATAAAGCAGAGTTGAAGAGTCCGGATTATTTTTTAAGGTTCTGGTTTGTCGATGAAAATGCAGGAAATTCATATGACCTCGGCGCAACAGCCGCATTGATGAATGAAGCCTGGAAACCCAGCGCTCAATGGTACACTGATTATGTGGCAAATTATCTTCAGAACAAGCTCCTGGGCAGCACGGAAGCCGATGCTCACCGGGTGGCCAGGCTGGTGGCCGATAATCGTGATTCCAAGGGTAATATCCAGAACCCTGAATACCCTGCGCTTCCCATGCCGGGGTCCCCGGAATTCAAATCGCTTTTTGGAAATATTACCAGCAAGCCAATTAAACAAGGCGGGTCGAGGGTTCTTGATTTCAGCAGCATGAGCCAGGTGGAGGGAATGTATAATTTTTCAAAACTTCTGAACGGCATTGATATTCTTGCAGGGTTCCAGTTCCGGAGCATACTTGTCGACAGTCATAATACCGTATTTTTCGAGGAATCCGGTCCTATACGTATGCATGAAACCGGAGCTTACGTCCAATATATCGGTCAATTCCTTGATAACCGGTTAAAGCTAAACCTTTCGTCGAGATGGGATAAAAATAAATATTTCAAGGGTCAGGTAACTCCGAGGGCATCGGTTGTTATCACAACCGGTAACGAACGTGTTAATAATTTCCGGGCTTCCGCCCAAACCGCTTTCAGGTTCCCTGCTGTTGCCGATCAATGGGTAGATATCATGGTCGGGGGATCCCATATCGTTGGCGGATATCGGGGAGTGCAGGAATATTACGGATTATTTAACGCCCCGGTATATCCGCTGAAGGGTGCAAATCCCATTTTTGCAGAACCCGATACATCAAATGGACCTTTCATTATTCCCGATTTCAAACCCGAACGGGTGGTTGCTTATGAAATCGGGTATAAATCCCTTCTTTTCGATCAGCATATGATGATTGACCTGAGCGCTTTCCGTA
This sequence comes from Cyclobacteriaceae bacterium, assembly GCA_035292565.1. Classification (GTDB taxonomy): domain Bacteria; phylum Bacteroidota; class Bacteroidia; order Cytophagales; family Cyclobacteriaceae; genus DATDPY01. The sequence goes on from DATDPY010000126.1 coordinate 7,639, forward strand.
ACCGTTACAGCGGCTTTCATGCCAACCAGCTTCTTGTTCAGTACCCCTATTCTCAGCAGGAAGCCAGGTACCAGACTACAGTGAGTACCGGGAGAGCCATTACGAACTGGGGGATTGCCATTGGGGCTGATTACCAGTTCCTGCGAAGCTTTTATTCCGGCGCCAATATGGCATATACCACACTGCAATCAGGTGAATCAATTCAGCCCGGTTTGCAAACCCAGTTCAATACACCGGAGTCCAGGTATAATTTTTACATCGGAAACCGGTATCTCACCCGGAAGCTTGGATTCAGCATTAATTATCACTGGCAGGATTCATTTCTTTGGGAATCGACATTTGGCGCAGGGGAAGTCCCGGCCTATTCGACTCTCGACGTTCAACTTAGTTTCAGATTCCCCAATATTAAATCCATCGTCAAGATGGGAGGGTCGAATATTTTAAATCAGTATTACACTACTACGTTCGGGGGCGCAAGTATCGGGGGGCTGTACTTCTTGACATTCGTTTATGACCAGCGGTTTAATAATTGATTGTTTAATTGTTTAACTGTTTAATTGGTGAACTGTTTATTTGACGGTTCACCATGAGAAGTTGTATCCTCCATTAAGCAATTAAACAATTCAGCACTTCAACGCTTCAACATATCTGCATCTCTTGTAAGCACAATACTGTTGAATGAGGTAAGGGATATATTATGTGCAGGTAAATCCTACCAGAGCCACCAATAAATAAGAATAGTGATTATCGCGAGGAAAATCCATTGCAGCCTCCAGTCGGAAAGGCCGTGCAGGGGTTCAAATTTTCCTGACCAGTTTATGGTAGTTTTTTCCAGCTTGGCGGGTTCTGTTTTTTTTGTGAAAGAGGAAATAATGAAGATGACCAAAATAATAAGGATCGTTCCCCAAAGCCCGCGGTAACCGAAATTCTCCGTAAGGTCGAGATGAAGGAATGGGAACCACGAGCTCCCTTTGGCCGGGCCTACCAATTGATCAGCCACAAAAATAGTGGCCATGGCAATGCCGGCAATAACTGAGACATATGCCCCGGTCAGGGTTACCCGTTTGCTCATGATGCCTAAAACGATGGCGGGGAATACAGGGAACACCAGGTAAGCGGTGACGGTTTGGAGATATTTATATAATCCTTCTTCCGAACGGTATATCATATAAGTGGCGGCAAGGCCGAGGATTGTAGCCGCCAGGATGATGACCCTTCCCCAGGCAACCTGTCTTTTTTCTGACATCGCGGGATTGAATTCAACGATAAAATCCCTGACGGTCATCGTTGATATGGAATTCATAACGGCAACCAGGGAGGAGATCAGCGCTGCCAGCAATGAAGCAAGGAGTATGCCCCGAAGGCCAGGGGGCAAAATATTATTCAGCAGTACAACAAAAGTCTGTTTGCTTTCGGTTTCATTCAGGCCCGGGTAAAGGGCGAATGCAATTACGCCTGGCAAGGCAAATATGAAGATGGGGAAAAGCTTCAACAAGGTTGAGAACATGGCACCCCACCTGGCCTGATTAATATTGGGGGCTGCAAGGATCCGCTGCACATTGACCTGATCGATTCCCCAGTAAAAAATTCCTGCATAGAAAGCAGTCGCCAGGATTCCCCAGAAGGGATATACCGGATCATTATACGGCCGGGCGATATG